>CAZICC010000009.1:3937-13809 GCA_964537645.1 uncultured Candidatus Saccharibacteria bacterium
CCCGCTACAATATCCGGCTCAGCCGGAAAAAAGGCGTGGCTGTCCGCGGTTGGCCGGGTAATTCGGCCGTGGAACGCTTCGGGATTTTCTGGCGGCTGATGCGCGAGACCGCCGGCCGCGACAAAATCCGGCTGTTCGCGGAAAGCCATTATCGCCGCGTTTTTGAGATTTTCGGCGAGAGCGACATGTGCGAACTTTACGCCGCCGAGCATGTCAGTCCCGAGGGCGCCAACGAAATCCTGGCCTCCATTTTGACGGTCCGCTGGGGAAAGTCCGCCACTTATCTTTGCGGGGCGTCCGCCAGCCGGCACCAGAATCTGATGGCTTCCTCGCTGATTCATTGGGAAGCGATTCTGGACGCCAAAATAAAAGGGCTGGAACATTACGATTTTTGGGGCATTGACGAAGCGCGCTGGCCGGGCGTCACCAAGTTTAAAAAAGGCTTCGGCGGCAGGGAAGTGGAATACGTCGGGGCGTGGAATTGCGTGTTTAGGCAGGGATGGTATTGGATGTATAGATTAGGTCGGAAAATATTTTGTAAAATTTAAAATGTAAAACGAAAAACGTAAAATAACAGCGTAAAATTTAAAATTATTTCGGATTTTAAATTGTTATTTTGCGCCTTGCGCTTTTCGTTTTAATTTTTAGACAAGGAATTGACAATGAAATCCTTTCTTAAAAAATTTATCCCCGTTTTCTTAATCGGCTGGTACCATCTTTTTTTGGCTTTTTTAGGCGCTTTGATTTATGGCTTTCCTTCTCGTCAACTGATTGTCATCGGCATTACCGGCACCAAGGGAAAATCCAGCGCGCTTTTGATGGCCGGACGCATATTGGAGGAAGCGGGTCACAAAATTGCCTGGACTTCGTCTTTGAGCTTTAAAATCGGGAAACGCGAATGGCTGAATCCTTATCACATGACCATGCCCGGCCGCTTCTTCCTGCAAAGGTTTATTTCCGAAGCCGTCAAGGCGGACTGCCGGTATCTTTTGATTGAAGTGACGTCCGAGGGCATCAAGCAGCATCGCCACCGATTCATTGATTTTGACATCGCGGTTTTCACCAATCTGGCTCCCGAGCATCTGGAGGCCCACGGCGGTTTTGAAAATTACAAAAAAGCCAAGGGCGAGCTTTTCCGGGGCCTGTCTTCAACTTTCAGGAAGAGCATCGGCCGCCATCCTTTGAAAAAAGCGATTATCGCCAATCTTGACGATAAACACAGCCGTTATTATCTGGGATTTGACGCCGACCAGAAATTCGGTTTTTCGGTGAAAAAGAGCCGTTCCATCGCCGACAAAGAGATTTACGCCGCCGCTTTTGAAATCGGAGAAGACGGCATTGATTTCGTGCTCCAAGGAATCAAATTTCATTTGCCGCTGGTTGGCCGGTTCAATCTTTCCAACGCTTTGGCCGCCATCGCCATCGGCATTTCGCAGGGGGTGGATCTGAATGCCGCCAGACGGGCGTTGGAAAAAGTCAAAATCATTCCCGGCCGGATGGAGGAAGTTGACGAAGGCCAGAACTTCCGGGTTTTCGTTGACCTGGCCCATACTCCGGATTCTTTTCGTTTCGCCTTTGAAGCGGTTTCGGCCCTGCGGATTAACGGCACCAAAATTATTTCGGTTTTCGGCGCCGCCGGAGGAGGCCGCGACAAATGGAAGCGGCCGGTGCTCGGCAAAATCGCCGCCCGACACTCCGATTTCATCGTGCTTACCAATGAGGACCCATATGACGAAGACCCCCGCCAGATTTTATCGGAAATAAAATCTGGAATTTCCAATTTCCAATTTCCAATTTCCAATTTATTGGAGATTCCGGACAGGCGCGAAGGCATCAGGAAAGGATTGGAGCTCGCCGACGAAGGCGACATTGTTCTGATCCTGGGAAAAGGAACCGAAGCCACTTACGTGGTTGGCCGGAAGAAATATCCATGGGACGACCGCCGGGTGGCGCGGGAAGAGCTGATAGCGCTTTTAAGCCGCCGGAAATCCAAATAGCGATTCAAATTGAAATCCCCGGATGAATTTCCGGGGATTTTTATTTTTAGCAAATTTTTTTCAATCTTTCAATCTTTGCCATTCTTTTTCAATATTTTCTTGAATAAATCCGATATCTTCAGCTGTCAAATGGCTGAACCGGCCTTGAAGTTTCAGATATTCTTCAACCGGCGTAAATTTCATTGGTTCGTAATTGAGCCGCCATACCTCGCCGTTTTCCACTTCGTAAAGCGGGAAAATTCGGGTTTCCACCGCGAGCCGCGAAAGTTTGACCGTGTCTTTGGATTCGACCCGCCAGCCGGGCTGGCAGGGAGAAAACAGATGCAAAAACCGGCTGCCTTTTGTTCCTCTGGCTTTGCGGACTTTCGCCGTCAGGTCGTCCATGAACGCCAGGGTAGCCGTGGCGGCGTAGGGAATTTTGTGGGCCGCCAGGATTTTCACGATGTCTTTTTTTGGTTCGCTTTTGACCATCGGCCTTGGCGTGGTCGTGGTCCAGGCGCCCCAGGGCGTGGCCGAAGACCTTTGGATGCCGGTGTTCATGTAGGCCTCGTTGTCGTAGCAGACGTAAATGAGGTTTTCGTTCCGCTCAACCGCTCCGGAGAGGGCCTGCAGGCCGATGTCAAAAGTGCCGCCGTCGCCGGCCCAGGCGAGAACTGTTGTTTCGGTGTCGCCGTCAAGGTCCAGAGACGCCCGCACGCCAGTGGCGATGGCCGCCGCGGTTTCAAACGGGCAGTGTATCAAGGGAATTTTCAATGAAGTGTGGGGATGGGCTCCCATCAGCAAGGTCGCGCAACAGGCCGGGACGACCATAACGGTTTTTTCGCCGAGTTCCTTGAGAACGTGGCGCATCATTATCATGGCCGCGCAGCCCGCGCAGGCATTGTGTCCGGAAACGAGAATTTCTTTAGTATTCATCGTATTCATCTTTGACCCCTATCCAATCGGTCGCGTTGAAATGATACCGGCCTTTGGAATTCTTATTTTTGGAAGCCGAGAATATTTGTTCAATTGTTTCAACCGTGATGTCCCGTCCGCCCAGCCCCGCGATAAAACTGCGGATAACCGGTTTTTCCACAAGGGCGTCGCTGGCGTTGTAAAAAGCAGATTTGATTTCCTGGGCCAGGATGCCGCCTTGATTACCGGTGAAGCTTCGGTCAAGAACAGCGATTTGCCTGGCGTGTCTTAGCGCCAGAAATAATTCGGCGACCGGGAAAGGCCGTATAAACCGGAGATTAATCAATCCGACTTTTTCGTTTTTATCACGCAGGTTGTCAACCGCGATTTTGGCGGTTTGGACTACGGTGCCGTTGGTTACGAGAATGGTTTCGGCGCCTTCGGTCCGGTAAGTTTCCAGCAGGCCGTAATAACGGCCGAATTTTTTCAAGAATTTTAGATTGGTCGCCCCGATTATTCCTTGCGCCGCGCCGAAAGCGTCGGCGATGTTTTTTCGGAGTTCCATATAGTATTCCGGCGAATGATGGGTTCCGAAACTGAACGGCTCGGCAGTGGAAATTTTGAAAGCCGGTTTATACGGGGGCAAAAACGCGTCAACTTCTTCCTGGGTCGGGATAATGACCGGTTCAACCGTGTGGGTGAGCAAAAACCCGTCCATGCAAACCATTAAAGGCAAATTCACTCTTTCGGCGATGGCGTAGGCCTGAATGACCATATCCATCACTTCTTGATTGCTAGAACAATACATTTGCATCCATCCGGTGTCGCGCTGGCTCAGGGAATCGGTCTGTTCGGTATTGATGTTCCAGGGAGCGCCGAGCGCCCGATTGGCGTTCACCATAACGATGGGCAAACGGCAGTTGGCGGCCCAGTGCAGGACTTCGTGCATCAGAGCCAGTCCCTGCGACGAAGTGGCGGTGAAAACGCGTTTTCCCGTCAAGGCCGCTCCCACCATTACCGCCATGGCCGAATGCTCGGACTCCACTTTGATGAACTTGACGTTCGGGCGGCCGGCCGAAAGTTCAGCCAGCTTTTCAACGATGGTCGTCTGGGGCGTGATGGGATAAGCCGCGATGACCTGCGGCCGGCAGAGCATGGCTCCGGCGGCGGCCGCGTGATTTCCGGTGAGCACCTTTTTCATTCTTTTTTCTCCTCTTCAATATTGACTACGCGGCGCGGGCATTCTTCAGAGCAAATCAGGCAACCCTTGCAGTAGTCAAGATTGATTTCAAATTTTCCGTCTTTGAATTCAACGGCCGCGTCCGGGCAGAATTGCCAGCAATTTTTGCAGATTTCCGGATTTTGCGGGCAGAGGCCGCAAGACAGGCAGCGTTCTGCTTCCTTTTGCGGCTCCGATTGGCGTTCGGCCGGCTCAAAATAGTTCAAATTCAGGTCTTTGGCGTAAACCAGAGGGAGACTGGCCGGTTTTTCGTAAACCCGGCCTTCAAGATAAGCGATGATTTTTTCGGTCGCTTCGCGTCCCTGTCCTATGGCTTGCGCCACGTAGCTCGGACCGGTGAGACAGTCGCCGCCGACGAATATTCCCTGCGATTCCATCATTTCAACGGACCGCTGTTTTTCTTCGGCGGATTTTTCGCTAAACGGGCCGATGATTCCGTCCAAATCCGGTTCTTCGCCGATGGCGGGGACAATCAAATTCGCTCCAATGACGGAACATTCGCTTGTCGGAACCGGTCTTTTCCGTCCGGTTTCATCCGGTTCTCCGAGCGCCATTTTCCGCAACCTCAATTCTTTTATCAGCGCTCCGCCGCGAATCGTTTCCGGAGCGGAAAGAAACATAAATTCAATTCCTTCTTTTTTGGCTTCTTCCACTTCCGATTTTTGAGCCGGCATTTCCTCTTCGCTCCGCCGGTAAACGACGGTGACGAAGTCAACGCCGAATCTTTTGGCGGACCTGGCCGCGTCAATGGCGGTGTTGCCGCCGCCGATGACGACCAATCGCCAAATGGATTTGCCGAACATCGGTTTGAAAAACTCTATGTTTTTCAAAAAATTCAAACCGTAGGCGATTCCGCCCGATTCGGCGCTTCCGGGAATATCCAAAACGCGGTTTTTATGGGCGCCGGCGGCGATGAAGATTGCGTCGTATTCGGCCTGCAGTTGGTCAATGGCGATGTCTTTGCCGATTTCCACGCCGGTTTTCAGTTCCGCGCCCGATTTTAAAATCAGGTTGATTTCGACTTCGGCACATTCCTTAGGAAGCCGGAATTCGGGAATAGCCAGCGTCAGCATGCCTCCCGGCCGCGATTCTTTTTCAAAAATCGTCACTTGGTAGCCAGCCCGCAAAAGCTGCCAGGCGCAGGATAATCCTGCCGGACCAGAACCGATGACGGCGATTTTTGAACTTGGGTTTTTCGGGGCGCGGGGCAATTCCAGTTCATCCATGTCCGAAAGCGCCAGGCGGCCTAAGCCGAGCTTATTTTCCAGTTTATTCACGGCCACGGCTTCGTCAAAATCCTTACGGTTGCAATTGGCCTCGCAGAAACGCGGACAAACAAAGCCGCAAACTCCGGGGAAAGGACTGGTTTTTTGAATCAGTTCGGTCGCTTCCTTAACTTGTCCTTTTTTGAAAAGCGTCAACCATCCTCTGATGTCGTTTCCGGCCGGGCAGTTTGCCTGGCAGGGCGCGGTTTTTGTCTGATAGCGTGGTCTAAACCCCATCCGCCAATCGCCGCGCTTGAAAACGTTCATCAGTTTTTTGGTGATTGGAGCCAACAGTTTTAATGGCACGGAATTACGCGGATGCCTGACGGAATCGCGCGGAAATAATTTTAAATCTTCCGTGTTAATCAGTTTGATATCCGCGCCTTTCCGCAATAAGTCCTGATATCCGCGCGTTAAAACAATTCGGGTTTTTTCAAAGGCCTCGTTTGCGGCCTGGGCGTTTTTCTCCCGGTCTTTGGGGATGTCCTCCGATTCCAAAATGGCCTTGACCAGCGCTTCAATGCCGCAAAGGCCGCTCGCCTTGGCGAAAACGCCGAGAATTATGGTGTTGATTATCGGCTGGTTCGCGGGGCCGAGCCGGAAAGTCCGCGCCAAATCGTTGGCGTCGAAAAAAGCCAGGTTGAACGCGCCGCCGAAATCGGCGACGAATTTTTCCGGCCGGTTGGAGTTGACGACAATCCAGCCGTTTTCTTTCAGTCCTTCGGCCGCCAGTCCGGTCAGGGTGTCGTCCAGGACTACGACGTAGTCCGGCTTGTAGATTTTGCACTTCCGGCGGTCGTCCACGCGCAAGTAAGCCGCGACCGGCGCCCCGCGCCGTTCGCCGCCGAATTCCGGGAAGCCCTGAACGACGGCGCTTTCGTTTTCGTTAAGGATGGCTTGGGCCAGGATTTTGGAAGCGATGACCGCCCCCTGACCGCCTCTTCCGTGGAATCTGATTTCTATCATTCTTGCTGCTCCTTTCGGGAAATCGGATAATTTTTATTTTCAAAGTGCTTTCAATTTCGGCTGTATTTTACTATCTCGTGGCCGCCTTGTCAACGTAATTTTACTTTTCTTTTTGCGGGTTTTTCAGTTTTTTGCTATGCTGAAAAATAATATGCAAAATTACCAAATTTTGGAACACACGGCTGATTTGCGGATTCGCGCCTTCGGCAGAACCCTGGAGGAGTTTTTTGGCAATGCCTTAAAAGGAATGATGAAATACGTGAAAAAAGATTCCAAATTCCAAATTCCAATTTCCAAACAAGTAAGGAGGGTTGTAAAAATATCTTCGCCCGACTGGAACGCCCTGCTGGTTGATTTTTTGTCCGAGGCCCTGACGCTGGCCGACATCAACCGGGAAGTTTACCGCGAAGCGGAGTTCGTCAATTTTCCCCGGCCGGTCGCCGACGGGGTCCAAAAAAAGGAAGCGGGTTTTTTTCTGGAGGCGCGCCTTTTGGGCGAAAAAATCGGACGGTTTGACAAGGATATCAAGGCCGTCACTTACCACCGGCTGGACATCCGGAAAAACAAGGAAGGACTGTGGGAGGCGACGATTGTGTTCGATATCTGACTTTTGCTTCGCAAAATAAATCCGAAGCGCGAAATCCGAAATTCGAAACAAATTCTAAAAATTTTAAACTCAAAATAGTTTTGAATTTTGAACTTTTGAATTTTATTGTTTAGAATTTCGATATTAGAATTTATAACTTTAGATTTATGTTTTTCAAAAAAAGCGATTTTAAAAAGATAAGCGATTTTCTTTGGGAAATTCCGGGGGGGTTTCGGAGCGATATGCGCGTTCCGGCCAGAATTTACGCCGATGATAAAATGCTGGAAGACATTTTCCGCGACCGGTCGCTGGAGCAGTTGGTCAATCTGGCGACTTTGCCCGGAATCCGGAAATACGCCCTGGCTATGCCCGACTGCCACGAGGGTTACGGCAGTCCCATCGGCGGCGTGGCGGCGATTGACGCGGCGGAAGGCGTGATTTCGCCGGGCGTTTGCGGCTACGACATCAACTGCGGAATGAAACTTTTGGGCTCGGAAATTTCGGCCGGCGAAATTAAAAACAACTTGGGAAAACTGGCCGATGAAATCCACAAAGAAGTGCCTTCTGGCCTGGGCGTCGGCCGGCGGACGAAAATGGATATGCCTTCCTTGGACGCGGTTTTGGAGGGCGGAGCCCGGCGGTTGGTGGAGCGGGGCTGCGGCGAAAAAGACGACCTGGAAAATTGCGAAGCGAACGGAAAGTTGGCCTGGGCCGACGCCGCGATGGTTTCTGAGCAGGCCAAAAAACGCGGCCGCGACCAGGTCGGCACGCTCGGTTCGGGAAATCATTTTTTGGAAATCCAGAAAGTCGCAGAAATTTTTGATGAAGCGGCCGGCAAGGCGTTCGGCCTGTTTAAAAATCAGGTTGTCGTTATGATTCATACCGGTTCGCGGGGACTCGGCCACCAGATAGCCACCGATTACCTGCGGCTGTTCGTCAAAGCAATGCCGAAATACGGCATTTCCTTGTCCGACCGGGAATTGGTGGCCGCGCCGTTTAAGTCGCCGGAAGGCCAAAGGTATTTTCAGGCCATGGCCTGCGGCGCCAATTTCGCCTGGGCCAACCGGCAAATGATTGCTTGTTCCGTCAGGAAGGCCTGGAGAAAAATTCTGGGAGAAAAATCCCTGAAAGCGATTTACGACGTGGCCCACAACATTATAAAACCTGAGAAATACGATATCGGCGGGAAAACGACCGAAGTCCTGATTCATCGCAAGGGTGCGACCCGGGCTTTTCCGCCGCAAAGTTCCGAGATTCCCGAAAAATACCGCGGAGCTGGCCAGCCGGTTTTGATTCCCGGTTCAATGGGCGCGGCCTCCTACGTTTTGGCCGGCGAGGCCGGAGCCGAAAAAAGTTTTTACAGCGCCTGCCACGGCGCCGGCCGGAGGATGTCCAGGCACGCGGCGCTCAAAGCCATCACCGGCAAAGAGGTAGCGAGGCAATTGGAGCAAAAAGGCATTATTCTCCGATGCGCTTCGCTCCGGGGTATTGCCGAAGAAGCGCCTTTGGCGTATAAAGACATTGACAGCGTGGCGAACATAGTCCACCGGGCGGGACTGGCGAAAAAAGTGGCGAAATTAATTCCGTTAGCTGTCATTAAGGGAGAATAATATAACGCGAATGACGCAAATTATGCGCGAATGTCGCGAATAAAATTTATTGGCGTCATTGGCGTAAATTCGTAAATTCGCGTCATGTCAGTAATTTAACAATTTAATATTTGAAAGGCGGTAAGGGGATTTGACTTGCGGAAACCATTTCCTTGATTTGAGCCGGAACCGGCTTCTGGTGGCTTTCGGCATCACTTTTCTGATGGCGGCGGTGGAGTTTGTCGGCGGATTGCTTTCGGGCAGTATCGCTTTGGTTTCCGACGCCGGGCATATGCTGGTTGACACTTTGGCTTTGGGGGCGGCGTTTTTGGCGGCGCATTTCGCCGGCAAAGAGGGCGCGAAAAAAATCGGCGGTTATTACGTCGGCGAGGTCCACGCGGCTTTGGCCAACGGCGTGATTCTTTGCGGCGCGGCGGTTTTCATTATTTACGGCGCCGTTAATCGTTTTTTGAATCCCCGGGAAATCCAGAGCGGCTTAATGGTTGGGGTGGCCGCTGTCGGGCTTTGCGTCAATCTGATAGGCATTTTCCTTTTACGCGAAGGCGGCCGCAAGAATATCAACGTGCGGGGCGCTTTCCTGCATATCGTCGGCGACACTTTGTCGTCGCTGGGCGTAATCGCCGGCGGAATCGCCATCCATTTCACCGGTTGGCATTCAATTGATTCGCTGTTGGGATTTTTAATCGCCCTGATGATTCTGCGCGGCGGGATCGGTCTGATAAAAGACGCGGCGGAAATTTTGCGAAAATAGAAACGGCGCGGGCTTGACTCGCGCCTTTATGTTTGTTAAACTTGCAATAATTATTATAGATATACGGATAAACACGGATATCTAACAGAAAAACGCAGAAAATTCAGAAAGAAAACTTCCGAGAAATTCCGTCTGATATCCGAGTAATTCCGTTTTGATCGTATGTTAATGATTCGCTTCCAGCGGGTCGGCAAAAAGAATCAGCCGTCGTTCCGAGTGGTGCTTACCGAGAAATATCGCGGCCCGCGAAGAAAATATCTGGAAGAGCTTGGTTTTTACAACCCCCGGGTCAAAACGGCCCAATTGAAAGCCGATCTGATTTCGCGTTGGCTGTCCAAGGGAGCCAAAGCCTCACCGAGCTGCCATAACCTTTTTGTCAGAGAGGGAGTGATTTCCGGCTCCAAAATAAAAAAAGAAAAAATCAAGGCGACGGCGAAAGAGCGGGTGGAAATTAAGGCCGAAACTGTTGAAGCCGCGCCAATCCTTGACAAAATTGATAAATCGGAATAAAATACAGTAAAATTCGAATGCGCGCATTCGAATTGCCGAAGCCCGAAGGGCGG
>CAZICC010000010.1:0-13407 GCA_964537645.1 uncultured Candidatus Saccharibacteria bacterium
AGGCCTGCGCGCCATTTAGGTTAAGAAATAACGCTCCGACTAACGCCATCGCCGCCAAGACTATCATCTTTTTCATTTTTCCTCCTTTTAAAGAACTTGAATTTTGGATTTTTATTACTTGCGGAAAGTATGGCGCATCTCTTTTAAAAAGTCAATAGGCAACGGCGATAAATTTAGGAGATTTTATCCAAAACTTCTTTCTTTAATTTCGCCATTGAGTATTCGCTCAAATCAAGCTCCGGCGCTTCTCTGGTTTCGGACAGCAACTTTGCCAATTTTTCTTTAAAATCCGCGAGTTTGTATTTCTTCAACAGTTCGCGATAAAAGCTCCAGTCAATTTCTCCCGATTTCAGCAGGCCCAGAATATCAAGCCGGTCTTTTTCTCCTTTCGGGGTCCCCTGCCGCCGATTAAAAACGAATTGTTTCAATATTAAAAGAATCTCAATTTTCGGCGCCAAGAATCCTTCGCGCGAAACTGTGTGATTTTTTATCTCTTCAACCGGCAATCCCAAAAACGAATAATGCGGCAGATAAATATCAATGTCAATCTCTTCCTGTTTAATTTCGTACTTTTGAAGTCTTTCGTTTTTCGTTAACGGAAAATTTTCGCGCAATTTTTCCAATTCTTCATATTCCACGATCAAATCAATGTCTTTTGATTTCAAAGCTTCGGTGTATATAAAAATTGCCCAGTCGCCGATAAGAATAAATTGATAATTTCGGCGCAGATTCTGAAGCAATTGGAAACTTTTTTGAGTAATTAAATCATTGTAAAACTCCATAAATTTTTTGTTTTAACGCCTCCCGAAAATCTTTGGCGTACCATTCCGGCAAATTCCACAAATCAACGAAGATTTGCGCCAAAGTCGCGGTTTGTCCATATTTTTTTAGAAACGGGTCGGCGCTCAAAACGATTAAATTCGGGTTTTTCGTTTTCGCGGCGGGAAATCTCTTTTTAATTTCGTCTAAATTGTCGCTATAAACGTAAATTTTATCATAATCCGCCGGCGCTTCTTTGAATTTAAGACAATAAGCCGAATAAGCGGCGTAAATCGCGGAGTTGGGCATTTGGCCCTCTGTTTCCATCGCCGGCAAACCCACGCGGGTTTGATAGATAATATCTTTTTCAAGATTTCTTGCCGTCGCCCAAAGATAAAGAAATTTTTCAATATCAATTATTCGGAAATTCCGGCCGGCGACCTTAACGGCCCCGATTTGCCTCGGCGCTTTCAAAGCGTTGAAAACCGTACTTAATGAAAATCCGAATTCAGCCGCCAATTCCTTTTGAGTTAGCTGCCGGTTTTCTTTTTCAATTGCCTGGTATAAAATTTCCCGCCAAATAATTTCTTTTTTGGTCATTTCGTTTTTAGAGGCCTATTTTTGGCTTCATTTCTATGATATTAGAAATAAACCGTTTTTCAAGCGCTCCCCTTTTAGAAAAATCTCTTAATTAGGATTAGGCAAGCGGCTCCGACGCAAGGTCGGAGCCGCTTTTTCCGTCTTCAAAATAATATCCGAGAAAATTGTTTCTAATACTCCCCCATTCCCATTCCTCCGGGCGGCATTCCCATGCCGTGAGCGCCTCCGCCGTGAGCGGCGCAAGCGCCGCCTTTGGGCTCGGGAATGTCGGTAACCACGGCTTCAGTGGTGATGAGCGTGGCCGCGACCGAAAGGGCGTTCTGAAGTTCGGTCTTAACGACTTTCAACGGGTCAATGATGCCGGCTTGAATCATATTGACAAACTCGCCTTTGGCCGCGTCAAAGCCCATTCCGGCTTCCTTTTCGCCCACCGCCTGCAGGATGTCGCTGCCGACTTTGCCGGCGTTTTCGGCAATGGTCTTCAGGGGTTTTTCCAGGGCCGCCTTGATGATGGCCAGCCCCTTGGCTTCGTCGCCGACGAGCTTCAGGGTTTTCGGCTCCAGGGTCTTGGCGGCCTCAAACAGGGCGATGCCGCCGCCAGACACTATTCCCTCCTCGATGGCCGCGCGGGTCGCGGCGACCGCGTCTTCAACCCGGAATTTTTTCTCTTTCATTTCCGTCTCGGTGGCCGCGCCAACCTTGATGACGGCAACTCCCCCGGAAAGTTTGGCCAGCCGCTCCTGGAGTTTTTCCCGGTCAAATTCCGAATCGCTGCGCTCCAGTTCCATCTTAATCTGCTTTATTCTTTTCTCTATGTCGGCCTTGCGCCCTTCGCCGCCAATGATGGTGGTGTTTTCTTTATCGGCCACCACCCGACGGGCCTCGCCGAGCATATTCATATCGGCTTTTTCCAGTTTCAGGCCGGCCTCTTCGGAAATCACTTTGGCGCCGGTGACGATGGCGATGTCCTCCAACATCTCTTTCCTTCTGTCGCCGAAGCCGGGAGCTTTAACCGCCAGCGCCGAAAAAGTGCCGCGGAGTTTGTTGACCACGAGCGTCGCCAGGGCTTCGCCTTCCACTTCGTCGGCGATAATGACGATTTCTTTTTTGCCGGTAGCCGCCACCTTTTCCAGAATCGGAAGCAAATCAGCGATAACCGAAATTTTTGAATCGGTAATCAGAATATAGGGCTCCTCCATGACCGCTTCCATTCTTTCGGCGTTGGTAACCATGTAGGGGGAGACATAGCCGCGGTCAAACTGCATGCCCTCCACGATTTCCGTGGAAAACGCCGATGTCTGCGATTCTTCAACCGTAACCACGCCTTCTTTGCCGACTTTTTCAAAAACGTCGGCAATCATGGCGCCGATTTCCGGGTCGTTCGCGGAAATGGAAGCCACTTCCTTGATTCTTTTTCCGGAAATTTTTTCGCTTTTGGAATCCAGCGCTTCCATTACTTTCTCAACCGCCTTTTCCATTCCCCGGCGCAAAGCCAGAGGATGGGCGCCGGAATCAATAGCCGAAAATCCTTCGGCCACCATGGCTTGCGCCAGGACCACCGCGGTGGTGGTGCCGTCGCCGGCCACGTCACCGGTCTTGGAAGCCGCCTCCTTGGCGAGCTCCGCGCCGATATTCTCAAACTTGTCTTCCAATTCTATTTCTTTGGCCACGGTCACGCCGTCCTTGGTGATGGTCGGCGAACCGAAGCCCTTGTCCAGGACCACGTTGCGGCCCTTGGGGCCGAGGGTCACTTTCACGGCGTTGGCAACCTTGTCAATGCCGCGCTTGACCGCCTCCCGGGCTTTTTGCTGGTAAATGATTTGTTTAGCCATATCGTTTCCTGACTTACGACTTACAACTTACAACTTACGACAAATTGTTGTTAGTTGTCAGTCGTTAGTCGTTAGTTAAATTATTTATTCAAGAATCGCGAGTATGTCTTCTTCCCGGCAGACAAGGTATTCCTTCTTGTCTATCTTGACCTCGTTCGGGCCGTACTTGGAGAAAAGCACTATGTCGCCTTTCTTGACGGTCATCTTTATCCTGTCGCCCTTGTCGGTGAATTTGCCCGGGCCCACGGCCACGATCTTTCCCCTGATGGGCTTTTCCTTCTCGGCCGTGTCGGGCAGCACTATGCCGGATTTGGTTTTTTCCTCCTCCTCCAGCGCCTCGATGAACACGTGGTCGGATAATGGAACTATTTTCATAAAATTTAACTTACGACTGACAACTTACAACTTACGACAAAAAAATCGCTGATTGTTGTTAGTTGTTAGTTGTTAGTTATTAGTTGTTAGTTGTTCTGGCACTCTCGACTCCCGAGTGCTAATACCCATTTTAACGAAGACGGAAAAGTTGTCAAGCCTCTCTCCAAGCCGCCAAAAAAGAAAAGCGGGATTTGCTCCCGCTTCCCGAATATCGGCGCGCGACTCTTTTCAATTATACCGTTCTTCGCGGGAATAATGAAAGAAACGCTATCATTTCCCGCACGAACATTCCGAAGGTTTTACCTTCGAAACAACTTCCGACAACATTTTTTTCGCGTTTTCCGCGTTTTTCTCCATCGCTTCCATAATCATCGCCATATTGACCGCTTCCCCGCCTTCTTTCCAGCAGTCGTAATCGGTCGCCATCGCTATGCTGGCGTAACAAATTCCCATCTCCCGCGCCAAAACAACCTCCGGTATCGTTGTCATATTGACAATGTCGGCACCCCACAGCCGGAACATCCGGCTTTCGGCGCGCGTGGAAAAACGGGGGCCCTCAATGGTTATAATAGTCCCCTTTTCGCGGCAAGGGATTTTTAAATCCTTTGCCGCGGCGGCCAAAATTCCCCTCAGATTGGGGCAAAAAGGTTCGGCCATGGCCGCGTGAACCACTTTATCCTCATAAAAAGTCAATGGCCGAAGCCTCGTAAAATCAATGAACTGGTCGGGAAAAACAAAATCGCCGGGGCGAATTTCTTGCCGGAGCGAGCCGCAGGCGGTGGCGGCCAGAATGTGAGTACATCCGATTTCTTTCAAGGCCCAAATATTCGCCCGGAACGGCACTTTCGTCGGCATAATACCGTGGTCTTTTCCGTGGCGCGCCAAAATCACGACTTCCCGGCTTCCGATTCGGCCGGCGGTTAAACTGCTGGCGGGGCGGCCAAACGGCGTTTCAACGTCAATCTCCATCGGCGCTTCCAAAATTTTCGGATCATCCAGGCCGCTGCCTCCTATGACGGCTATTTTGACGCCGGCAACATTTTGTTTTTCAGCCGCTTTCATAAGTCATTAAATTCCTTGCTTTACTCCAATCCCATTTCCATCGCCCGTTTGATTTGCGCCAATCCGGCCGGCTCAACGCCTTTCAAAGAATTACCTTCAAAGCCCTGGATTATTTTCACGCCTTCAATGTCAATCGCGGTCCGGCCGACCGAAGCCAGAATCAAGGCCGGCTCGCGAATCTCGCCGCGGCTCGGGCCGCCATTGATAAAACATTTGCGGGCGTCCATAATCACCAAATCGCAGCGGACTGCGGAATTCAACTCGGCGATTTTTTCCTGGATGTTGCGCAAGTGCAAGGCCACCCGTTGCGAGGGTTTCATGAAAGCCACGGCCAGCTTCAGGGCGCCGGTGTAGCGCGCCTGAAAATGGGTCTTCAGGCAAGGCAGGAAAATCACTTTGTCGACCCGGTCCAGAATTTCGGGCACGCTGACGCTTTTCAGGAATTTTCCGGCCGGCGCCTCTTTTTTTATCCATTCTTTTTCCTCAAAAACCATAATCCGCGGCGCCGGCTCCATATTCTGCAAATCAAAAATCCCCAGTTTTTCCATCACTTTACGGGTATTCATCGTCATCGTGCAGGAATCCCCGATGATTGCCAGTTTGGCGCCGGCTTCGTACACCAATTCCACCGCCGCTTTCAAAAAGTTCAAATCCGTGGAAGCCGGGTAAGGGTCCGCGGTGTTGAAATTGGGCTTCAATAAAACCACGTCGCCCGGCGCGACGAATTTTCCAATGCCGCCCAGCCGATTAACGGCCTCTCCGATGAATTCCCTGATATTCTCCGGCGAGTGCTCCGCGAACGGCCGGTCGATTTTTGTCTTGGCGACGATAATTGCCATGTTATTCGCTTTTTGTAAACGATTTTATTCGATTGCCGAAAACTATTCTCATTATATCGCTTTACGCGGAAAAAAGAAATGGACGATTGGCCATTTTTTTGTTTCCCGCCCGGAAAGCCCCGGCGGTCCCGCGGCGGAAAACTCCATTCACGAAAGCCCGAGAAGGCCGCTTGATTTTTTTAAAAATAACATTTATAATGTATTCCAAAAAGCACCTTAACAATCCGGAGGAGTCATGAAACAAGAAAAATTCGATTCGGAAAACCGCCCCTATCCGGCGACGGACGATCCTCTTACTTCCAAAGAAAAAAAATTCCGCGATAATTTATTTGAGCGTCTTTACGTCACCCGGATTTTAAGCTTCGGGAACGCGGCCAATCTCGTCACTGTTTTCGGCTATTGCCTCGCTTTTTTCGCGATATACGATTTTTTCGCGACCCGTTCATTGCTGCGGCAATTTTTCATTCTGGGCTTAAGTTGGCTAACCGACCTGATTGACGGCCCGGTGGCGAGGAAAAATAACAATGTCACGCTTCTCGGAACGGTTCTGGACCACAGCCGCGACAGCATACTGGTCGCCTGGATGGTATTCGTCGTATTTTTTAGTTATCGAACGATTCCTTCCGAATTTTTAATTTTTCCATATCTCATCATGACCGCTTCTTTCGTCTTCATCGTTATTTTGGGAGCGAATATCAGGAAATTTCGCGTTTTCAGAAAAAAGAAACCGCCCCAGCTTTCCGAAATACTTTTCCTGAAGTGGTTTTGGAATGAAAAAATGGCGACGATGGCGATAGGACGATTTGCTTTCGCTTCGTTCGCGGTCAGCATTATAATATTTTTCCTGAGCCTTGGCGTTCCGTCCATTGCTCAAACGGCATTCAAAACAGGGGTGTGCGTTTTCGCGTTCCACCTCGTATTTTTGGGCGCCTATCTTTACGAAACCCTTCTGGAACCCCACGAAAAAATCAAAAACCAGGAAAAAATTATCGAAAAACTGGTTAATCTCAGGAAAAAATGGAAAAAATGAAAAGCCCCGCGCGAGACGGCGCGGGACTTTTTCTTTTTCGCGATATTTTTTATTTTTTCGCGGAACAAAAAACCCCGGGCCCGGCCGCTCTTGGCGCGGCTTTCACCGGGGTTTTATTTTTACTCGTTCGGCCTTTTCACTAATACCGCTTTAAAAATCGTTTTCTGGCCGTCGCGCGAAACAATTATTTCTATCGCGCTTCCGGGCTTGTTCTTGGATATAAGTTCGGACACCTGGGATTGCGAAACCGGCCTGACGCCGTTAATTGAAATAATCCGATCGTCCGGTTTTAGTCCGACGTCCTCCGCCGGAGAATTTGGGATAACCCTTACAATGACCAGATATTCGCTGCATTCAATGCCAAGAAAACTTTTTGGCCCGAAGGCCTTGTCTAACTGACTACCGACATAATAAACCAGGCCGGCCCCAAAAATAACAAGACAGAATGCGAAAATGACTAAATTCCTGCTAATCATGATTTTCATTTTTACCTCCCTTAATCTTAATGGCTCAATTCGCAACCGCGGACATACTCTTCTTTTTCAAAAGTACAGCCGCAAATTTCACAAATCGGCTTTTTCTCGCGCCAGCCGAGCTTCATCTCGGCCACCACGCTGAGAATGAGATAAACATTACTGCCTCCGCCTTCGTGTTTTTCTCCGAAAGCCCCGGCGATTGCTTCCTCTTCCTTGATACTCAGCATCTCCCCCGGATTGGGCCGGTGGATTTCAATCCAGCGGCGGCCGACGCCCCGTCCGAGCCGGACCCTCAAATGGCTGCAACCTTCTTTCTTCAACCGTCTCTTGATTTCTTTGATTGCCGGATCCATTTTGCCTCCTTCGGAAGAAATTTCATTCCATTACCCTTTCGCCCCGCCGGATTTACCTTCCTTGTCCGAATCCGACAGATAAAGGATAAACGACGCCATAACGACAAAAAGAACCGAGGTTGCGAGCTGCGCCAGGCCGCAGCTTATTCGCCCTTTGAGAAAAAGGTCCGCCAGCCAGATGCCCGCGACTACCCAGCCGAAAAACGCCAATATCCCCAAAGACATCCTTTTCATAAACTCTCCCGCGTTTTTTAATTTTTAAATTTTCAAGGAACGGATAAAACATAATAAAAAACGACTGTTTTGTCAACGCTTAACTATGCTGGCGCCAAGCAGAAATGCCAGTATCGCCTTCTGAACGTGCAGGCGGTTTTCCGCCTGGTCGAAAACGACTGACTGCGGTCCGTCCATCACCTCGTCGGTGATTTCCTCTCCCCGGTGAGCCGGCAGGCAATGCATCACCAGCGCCCCTTTCGGCGCTTTTTCCAAGAGCTCGGAATTAAGTTGGTAGGGCTTCAAATTTTTCAGGCGCTCCTCCCTGTCTTCCCGGCCCATACTCACCCAAACGTCGGTATGGACGACACTGGCGTCCTTCACCGCTTCGGCCGGGTCGGCGGTGATTTCAATCCTGGCTCCGGTTTTTTCAATATCCGGTTTGGCCAGCGCCAAAATTTCCGGCCGCGGCCGGTATTTATCGGGACAGGCGACGGTAAAATCAATGCCCAGCCGCGCCGCTAGCAGCAGCAAGGAATTAGTCACGTTGTTGTCGCCGTCCCCGACAAAAGCCATTCTCAAAGTTTTCAAATCCCCCGTTTTTTCCATAACCGTGAAAATATCGGTCAGTCCCTGGCAAGGATGGAATTTGTCCGAGAGGCCGTTTATCACCGGCACGCCGGAGTTTTTGGCCAGCTCGTCAATGTCTTTCTGGTCAAAAACCCGGGCCATTATGGCGTCGCAATAGCGCGAAAGCACGCGGGCAGTGTCGGCGACGGTTTCGCCCCTGCTCAACTGGAGGTCGCTGGGACTGAGATTCAGGGCGTGGCCACCGAGCTGCGTCATCGCCGTTTCAAAGGAAACCCGCGTGCGGGTGGACGGCTTCTGGAAAATCATCGCCAGGGATTTGTTTTTCAGATATTCATGCGACTCGCCTCTCTTTTGTTTTTCTTTCAATTCTTTCGCTAAAGAAAAAATCCGTTGTATTTCTCCGGCCGAAAAATCCAAATCGCAGGTCAAATGTTTGATTTTCATAATTTTGTCTACGAAATATGAATTATCTTAATTTTTAACGATTATTGTCCCGGCTTTCCCCTTCAGGGCCGGCAAAAAATCCCGCAGGTGGGCGATAATGGCCTTCTTGCCGCCTTGTTCAATGAATTCAACCGCCGCCCCAACTTTTGGTCCCATTGAACCGGCCGGAAAAGCGCCCTCCTTAAGATATTTTTTCGCCTCTTTGACGCTCATTTTTTTAATCGCTTTTTCGCTTTTCTTGCCAAAATCTAAGAAAACGTTTTTGACGTTGGTCAAAATCAAAAAAGCGTCGGCTTTGATTCTCGAAGCCAGAAGAGAAGAGGCCAAATCCTTGTCAATCACGGCGTCTATCGGTTTTAACTTCCCGCTTTCGGCCGTCACCGGAACCCCTCCTCCGCCGCAGGCGACAATTATCATTCCGCGACGCGCCAACTCCATTATCGCCTCAATTTCCAAAATTTCCACCGGCCGGGGCGAAGCAACCAGCCGCCGCCAGCTCCGGCAAGAAATTTCTTTCATCGGAATGCCTTTTTTTCTCAGTTGCCGGGCCTCGCTCGGGCTATAGAAGGGGCCTACGGGCTTCGTCGGATTCAAAAAAGCCGGGTCGTTTTTATCGACAAGCACCTGGGTGACGACCGTCAACACTTCCTTTTTTGTACCGGCTTTCCGAAAAGCGTTCAAAAGGGTCTGGCTGAGCATAAAGCCGATTTGTCCCTGGGTTTGGCTGACGCAAACCGCCAAAGGCAAAGGCCGGACGTAATTTTTACAAAGCTCTTGCTGAAGTAGCAAGTCGCCAACCTGCGGACCGTTGCCGTGGGTTATGACGATTTGATTTTTTTTGACTATCTTTTTGAAAGATTCGGCGAAAACCGCCAATTCTTTCAATTGGTCATCAAACCGGCTGTCTTTTTCCGGCGAGCGTATGGCGTTGCCGCCCAATGCTATCACCAGTTTCATGAAAATTGTCTTACTCTATGTTATGAAAAATTACGTCATTCCCGATTCCGATATCATGACTATCGGCAAACCCCGCGTTCACTTCCAGGACGTATTTGACCGGCCGGGGAGGCGTAAAAAATTCGGGGTTTTTCGGGTCAAACTCGTTGGAAACGTTTTTCTCTATTCCAACAACCTTTCCGTCCGTAATCCAGATGATGTCAATGGGGAAATTCATGTCGGGCATCCAAAAGCTGTGATTGCCGGGTTCGGGAAAAATAAAAAGCATTCCTTGCCCCGGTTCAAGCGAAGGTCTCCCGGAAAGGCCTTTGGCCCTCTCCTCGCCGGTTCTGGCGATTTCAACGGGAATTTCCGTTCCGCCAACGCGCGCGTAAGGCATTTTGTCATCGGCCGGATTTTGAACGTCTTTTTTCCCGCCGTGAAAAAATCCGACAGCAATCAAAATTACCGCCGCGATGATAACCGTTAATAACGCTTTATTCCTGATTATAGTCATAAAGCAATCATAAACCAAAATTAAGAAATGTAAAACCCCGGTTGGTTTAACCGGGGTTTTCATTATTTAATCACTCCCAGATTTTTTCCGACTTTGACGAAAGCGCCGACGGCCTTGCGCAAATCGTCCACGGAGTGGGCGGCCGACAATTGGACGCGGATTCTGGCTTTTCCCCTCGGGACGACCGGGTGCGTGAAACCGATGACGTAAATTCCTTCTTCCAGAAGCGCGTCCGCCATTTTCACCGCCAAGGGCTCGTTGTAAATCATCACCGGCACGATGGCGGTATCGCCCGGAACGATGTCAAAGCCCGCCTCAACCATTCGCTGTCTAAACCATAAAGCATTGGTCATAACTTTGTCGCGAAGCTCCAAAGAGCGATTCAATATATTCAATGCTTCCAAAGTAGCGCCAACAATAGCCGGAGCCAAAGTATTGGAAAAAAGGTACGGTCGGGATTTCTGCCGGAGCATTTCTATTATTTCCTTTTTCCCGGACGCGCATCCGCCCGAAGCTCCGCCCAGGGCTTTCCCGAAAGTGGTGGTGATGATATCCACTTTTCCCATTACCCCGCAATGTTCGTGAGTGCCGCGTCCGGTCCGACCAATGTAGCCGGTGGCGTGGGAATCGTCCACCATCACCAAGGCGTCGTATTTTTGCGCCAAATCGCAAATTTCCTTCAGTTTGGCGATGTCGCCGTCCATGGAAAACACCCCGTCGGTGGCGATAACGCGATAGCGATATCCTTGCTCCTTCTGACTTATTTTCAGACAATATTCAAGCCCGCTGTCAAACTTGCCCATGGCCTTATCAACGCAAACGTCCCTCATATCGCCATGCTTGTATATCAGACGTTTCGCTTTGCACATCCTTACCCCGTCTATGATGGAAGCGTGATTGAGTTCGTCGGCGATGATAATATCCTCGTCTCCGAAGATGGATTCGAAAAGTCCCGCGTTGGCATCAAAACAAGATGAATACAATATCGTGTCTTCGGTTCCTAAAAATTCGGAAACCTTTTGCTCCAATTCTTTGTGAATCGCCTGCGTGCCGCAAATAAACCGCACCGAAGAAAGGCCATAGCCCCATCTTTTCATCATCCAGACGGCGGCTTTTATCAACCGCTGATCGTTAGCCAATCCTAAATAATTATTAGAGCAGAAATTCAGAACTTTTTTGCCTGCCGAAGCGCGGATTACCACTCCTTGCGGCGAAGCGATAACTCTTTCCTTTTTATAGATTCCTTGCGCCTTCAGGATTTCCAAGGATTCGCGCAAATCTTCCGTTATTTTTCTTGACATCGTTTTTCCCCTCCCGCGGAAATTTTTCCCGACAAAACTTTAATCATATCTTCCGCCATCTCCGGCAAACCGTATTCGGGACGCCACCCCCATTCTTCGCGGGCGGCCGAATCGTCCATTTTATTCGGCCAGCTTTCGGCGATGGCTTGCCTGACCGGGTCAATGTCGTAATCCATTTCAAATTCCGGCACGTGTTTTTTGATTTCGGCCGCCAACGTTTCCGGTTCAAAACTCATGGCCGCGACATTGAAAGCGTTGCGGTGTTTCAGGCGGCGCGGGTCGGCTTCCATCAGGTCAATGGCCGCCTTAATGGCGTCGGGCATATACATCATATCCAGG
Source organism: uncultured Candidatus Saccharibacteria bacterium (assembly GCA_964537645.1). Taxonomy (GTDB): domain Bacteria; phylum Patescibacteriota; class Minisyncoccia; order CAZICC01; family CAZICC01; genus CAZICC01. Next base: position 11,668 of record CAZICC010000010.1, read on the forward strand.
TAAGTGCCTTTCTTTATGTAACAAGTATATCTTCCGCGCTTGAGCGCTTCGTAAAACATATGAACCGCGTAATCCGTGGTTCCGCCGCCGGGCAGGGTGACGTTGGAAATTATGCCGGGATAACGCGCGCCGCGGGTGTCCACGCCGAATTTTTTGAAATAATAGTCGCAAAGCAATTCGCCGGCCACTTTGGTAATGCCGTACATTGTCCAAGGCCTTTGAATGGTGTCTTGCGGCGTGTTATCCAGAGGCGTTGAAAGACCGAAAGCGCCGATGGAACTCGGCGTGAAAACCGAACATCCGCAGAGACGCGCCACTTCCAAAACGTTGCGCAAGCCGTTTATGTTCACGTCCCAGGCGCGTTCCGGCTCTTTTTCCGCCGAAGCGGAGAGTATCGCCGCCAGATGATAAATCCTTCCCACTCCCCGGCTTCTGACGACATTGTGAATTTCCCCGACGTCAAGGCAATCAATATGTTCAAATGGGCCGCCGCTTAAAATATTTTCGTCCGGAGATTTAATGTGGTCGCCGGCTATCACGTTATCCGAACCGTACCTTTGCCGGAGCGCCGGAGTCAGTTCCGAACCGATTTGCCCCGTGGCGCCGATAACCAAAATTCTCCTCTTTTCCATGTTCTTCCGTTCTCCTTCCGCTTTTTAAAGAACTTCAAAATCAGAAAAAATATAACAGGAAATGCCGTTATCGTCAATGTCTCTTAATTTAAGCGAAGAACGGCAAAATAAAAAACGGCCGAGTCATTGACTTTTTTTTGGCGGCCGTGATAAATTGACGATAAACCGGTTCTTTAAAATGAGACTGTTGAATAATTCAACAGTCTCACCCTGAACGAAGTGAAGGGTCTCTGAATAAAAGCATATATCCTTCGCTAACGCTCAGGATGAAAGCGTTTCATAATTATTCAACGCTCTCAAAATATTGAAAAGGAGGAAATTTATGCCCTACGTTCCGAGCGAGAAAACATTGCCGCCCGCCGAAGACAGAAAAATCCTGGACGAAGCGGTGGAACCCGTGGCGCGTAAAGCCGTGGCCGCGATAACCACCAATTTTTCCCTCATAAAGGAATATAAACGGGTTTTCCGCGCGGTGGCCGGCAGGATCCACCGCCTACTCTCCGTATGCGTGGAATCGCCCGACAATCCCGAAACCAACTTGGCCAAAGCCATTTACGAAGTCGGCGCCAAATACGGATACGAAGGCGCGTTCCTGGGAGAACTCAATTATTCCATTACCCGCCTCATCCAGCGCGTTCCCCAAATAATGGTGGAAAACGGCGCCTGGAAAGAAGAACTGCGCTATTGGCTTTACGCCGCTACCGTGGAAGCGCTGACTTATGCCCAAGACCAGACGAAAACTCTCGGCGTCGGCATCAGCGGTGTCTTTGAAGACATCAAGGACGAGTACAAATGGCGCGTGAACAGGTCTTACGAGGCCGCCCAAATCATCAAGAGCGGCGACTGCTACGACACGCCGTACTACGGCCGCCTGGTGGAAGTGGTTGACGAAGAAGGAAAGCATATCGGCTATATGGAAGTATGGCTCAAGCGCAGCCCCGAAACCGTCAATCTTGACGTTCTCAAAGGCCAAATCGTCCTGAAAAAGAAGGAATGACGCTCCCGGCGTCAAAAATCAAAAGTCCCGACAGAAGTCGGGGCTTTTTTGATAAACCGATTTCGGAAATCACGGCTGGAAGAGTTCTTCTGGCAAAAATTTCACTTCCTT
>CAZICC010000011.1:0-13407 GCA_964537645.1 uncultured Candidatus Saccharibacteria bacterium
AATTCAAAATATTTTTCTCTTTTCGCTTCACGCTTATTCTATCTTGACACATTGTAATAATGCGTTATCTCCGCCGCGGAAAGGGCGCGGTTGTAAATGCGGGCTTCGTCAATCCGGCCGTTCATCCAATTGCTTCCCGACGAAGTATTTCTTCCCATAAGCGATGCGCCGTGAGCGACGCCGAATGTTTGGGCCGTTGGCCCGGAACGCAGGACTCCATCAACGAACAAGCTGGCGCTCGCGCCGTTATAAACGGCAACAGCAAAATACCAGTTGTTAAGGCCTGCCGTGGTTGACTCGCATTGCGACCAGGTTTCGTTGGTGAAACAATTTTGATTTACGCTGGAAATTCTGATTTGCGCCAATGAACCGTTGGTGCTGATAGTCGGCCGGTTAGTTCCTGAGCCGCCTGCCGGGTAATGCCAAACCGCGAAAGTAAAAATAGAAGAGGTGGAAGTGGACAAAACTTGAGGAAAGTCCACCCAGGCGTTGCTCCCGTTAAAACTCAAGCAATTCCCGGCTCTGCAATTCGCGGAGCCGCTCAGCCATGTGGTGCTAATGGCTGTTCCGTTTCTTGCGTATTGAGAGCTGTCGCCAATCGCCGTTCCCGTTCCTTCGTCAAGCGCCCAATAGCCGATTGGCGCCATCGGGTTGACGGTCAGGCGCGAGCCGACTTCATAGACGTTGGGGTCGTCGCCGCCGTCTCTGGAGGTGCGGTCGTCCCGTCCGCCTTTGTTGAATTGCCGGGACTCCAGGTTGGCGTTGACTTCGTAGCCGGCCGGCGAAGAAGTGGCGCAGGCGTAAGTGTAATGAAACGCCTGGTTAATGTCGTTTATGGGGTCAATCGGCAGAGTGTTCAAAGGCGAGCCGGTTACCGGAATGCTTCCCAAATTGACCGGCATCCAGCCCGTTCCGTTGGTTCTTCGCAGATTGGCGAAAGTGGTGCTGGCGTAAGTCCAGCCGGAAGGGAGATTAGCCGGTCCGGCAACGCCCGAAGGCGTGGAAATGAAAACTTTGCCCGGCGAGGCGCAGGAACCGGTATAATTCGGGCCGTCCAGGTCAAAATTGGCAACGCCGGCCGTGTAATACACCGTTAAGGCCAGGTGGAGATTGTTCAAATCCGCGATTCTTTGGGTATCGCGGCTCCCTTTGAAATATTCGGCGGGATTCACGACGATAATGGTACTCGCGGTAACAATGGCAATAATGCCGATAACAATGAGTAATTCAAGCAGAGTAAATCCTCGTTTGTCGGAATTGTTTAGTTGAAAATTCATGGCAAAAATTTGGTACATATTTTTAATTTTCCAATTTGGAAATTGGAAATTTATTGAAAAACTATTTTCCCAAAAATCCGATGATAAGCCCGATGACCGCCATTATGCCGCCGAGTATCCAGAAACGCATCGTGATTTGGGTTTCCGGCCAACCCCTGGCTTCAAAATGGTGGTGGATAGGCGTGGAAAGGAATATTTTTTTGCCGCGGAATTTTTTGGAAATAACCTGCGCAATCACCGAGGAACTTTCCAGAACCATCACGAAAGCGATGAATGGCAATAGAAACAGCGAATTGGTGAGCATGGCTATGACTCCCAACGTGACGCCCAAAGACATTGAACCGGTATCGCCCATAAAAAACCGCGCCGGATAAACATTGAACCATAAAAAAGCCACGAGGGCCCCGACGATGGCCGCGCAAAAAGCCGCCAAATCAAACCTTCCCTGAAAAAAAGCGATGACCCCGAAAGAAGCGAAAGCCGTCAATGACGCGCCGCCGGCAAGGCCGTCAAGGCCGTCGGTTTCGTTGAGGGAAAAAGCCGTGGCCACGATGATGAAAATGAAAATCGGGATGTACCACCAGCCCACGAAAAAATTCCCCAGAAATGGAATAAAAAGAACATTCCAGTCAAGTTTGAAATAAAACCACCAGGCGCCGACCATCGCGATGGCCGCGTAAACCAAAAGCCGGTGGCGCATCCGCAGCCCCCCGCCTTTCGGGCCGATGCGGAAAATACCCAAAAGATCGTCGGCCATGCCGACAAGGGCCGAGGCCACGAGCACTCCGAGGGGCAGAAGCGTCTGGGGGCGGGAGAGAAAATTGAGCCGTTCCCACAAACCGTCAAAAACCGCCGCCAGAAAGTAAAAAAGCAGAGCCAAAATCAGGGTCGTCAACCAGATTAAAACTCCGCCCATCGTCGGCGTGCCTTCTTTCTTTTTGTGCATTTCGGAGAAAATGGGCGCGCCTTCGGTGCGGATTTGCTTTCCCAGCCGGTATTTGTAAAGAAATTTTATGAGCAGGGGCGTCAAAGTCATCGCAATCAAAAAAGCGATGGTAGCGACGGCGAGAATGCGGGTAACTTCAAAAGTCAAGGTCATAACGAAAATTTATTTCCAGATGTATGCTTCTTTAAGCCAATCAAGCAGATGTTCGATTTCTCCGAACCGGTCGGGCGAACCGAGAACGACGGCGATGACTTTATTTTTTTCGTTTATTTGCGTCAGGACAAGCAGGCAGCCGCTGGCTTCGTCCGAGTATCCGGTCTTTCCGGCGATGATATCCGGCGTTTTTTCAAGAAGCCGGTTGGTATTTTTCAGTTGATGGGAAATTCTGCCGTCGGCCGAAAAAACGGTGAGCGCCGGAGTCCTGGTGATTTCGGCGATTCCCGGCCAAAGGGAAAACAGGTGCTTGGCCAGTTTCAGAAGGTCGGAAACGGAGGAAATGTTCCCGCCGTTAAGCCCGGCCGGATCTCTGAATTTGGTTTGGCGCATGTCCAAGGCCAGGGCTTTTTGGTTCATCAATTCAACGAATTTCTGCGGGTCGAGTTCGCCGTTTTTTTCGGCCAGGGCAACGGCCGCGTCGTTGGAAGATTCAATTAGCATTATTTTCAAAAGTTCTCTCGCCGACAATTCTTCGTTTACCACCAACCCTCCCTTGTCGCCTTCGGTTTCAACGGCTTTTTTGCTTATTTTAATCAGGCCGTCAAGGTCGTAATTTTCCAGCGCTACCAGGGCCGTCATCAATTTCGTGATAGAGGCGATAGGTAGCGGCTCGTTGATGTTTTTTTGGTAGAAAATCCGGTCCGACGAGAGATCGGCTGCGCCGGCGGCTCTGGCCCGCAGTTCAATCGCCGGCGCGTCCCAATTGCGGATGGGATAAAATTGAGGATTGTTTTCGGCCGCGAGATAGGAAGGATTGACAAGTTCGGCAATCGGCGCGCCAAAAGAAAAATTCCCGATGGCGGAGCCGGTTTGGCTTTGAGGCGCGGACGGCGACTCGGAACGGTTTTCTTTGTTTTTCGTGAAACCGGACTGCAAGACGATGATTCCGAGGAGCGCCAGTCCAAATACGATGCTTAGAAAAGTTTGGGACAACTTTTTGGCTCACAACTTACAACTAACGACTTACGACTGTTGTTGGTTGTCAGTTGTTGGTTCTTGGTTTATTGTTTTAGTTTCCAGTTTCTCTAATTTTTTACTAAGTTCTCCGAAATTCGGCAGGTCCTCTATTTTTTCAAGCCCCAGATGTTTCAGGAAATCAAAAGTCGGCCGGTAAAGATAGGAGCGCTGGTCGGCCGGATTTTCGTATCGCTCTATCAAGCCGCGCAGGAGCAACGTTCTCAAGGTATAAGTGGAATCCACTCCCCTGACGGCTTCCACGCCGGCGCGCGATATGGGCGAGCGATAAGCGACAATCGCTAGCGCTTCCAGAGACGAGCGCGATAAATCCTCTTCAAAATCCATTTTGGCCATTTCCGAAAGCCAGGGGGCGTGTTCCGGGGCGGTGGCCAGCTGGGCTTCGTCGTCCTTTCGCAAAATCCGCAGTCCCCGCTCTCCCGCTTTGTAATCTTCGGCCAGCAAATCCAGAAGCTGGCGCGTCTTTTCGGGGGAAATTTTCAGAATTTTCGCCAGTTTTTTGACCGGCTGGGGAGAGCCAGAGACGAAAAGCAGGGATTCCAATATAGATTTTAATTTATTTATGTCTTCGGGCACAAAAATCCGGCTAAAATTTTAAATTTCCCAATTTTAAATTTTGAATCAAATCAGAATTTTTGAATTTTGAAACAAGTTTTAAAATTTGGTCATTTAAAATTCAATCGAAATTTCTCGCTTCGCGAGATCTGGCGAAGCCAGACAAAATTCAAATTATTTCAGGTTAATTAGACATCTTTTATATTTACGAGTTTTATTTCTCCGAACGTCTCTTTTTGTTCCGCGTTAATTATTTGTTCCCTGATTAAATGCAGAATCGCCAAAAAAGTAAGCACAATTTCCATTTTCGTTTTTTTGCCGCCGCTGAGTTCCCGGAAATTCGTCTCCAGGCGGTTTTTCAGCCGTTCCACAAGTTCCTTTATTTTTTCTTCGAGCGAGACGACTTTCCTGATTTTTTGCCGGACCAGTTTGAATTCCGAAGGCAAGTCGGCGAATATTTTTTTGATTGCCGAAAGCAAGTCGCCGGTTGCGAGAGACGGAGGCGGAAGAAAGGCCGGAGCATTCGCCGCGTAATGCTCGCGCGAATGGGAATAGGTTTTTTTGGCGAAATCCCGGCCGATAATTTCAGCCGCCTCTTTGAATCTTTTGTATTCTTTAAGCCGGGTTTCCAGGTCCAAAATGTCTTCTTCCTCTTCCCGGGTCAGTTCCAGCGTCGGCAAAAGCGCTTTTGATTTAATCAGGAGCAGGCGGGCGGCGACCGTCAAAAAATCCGCCACTTGCGGCCAGTCATATTCGGACATTTCCCGGCAATGTTCCAGGAAAGAATCGGCTACATTGGCCAGCGATATTTGACAAATGTCCAGTTTTTGCTCTTCGCAAAGCGACAAAAGCAGGTCCAGCGGCCCTTCAAAATTTTCCAGTTTGACTCGGTAGGGCATTATTTTATGATAATTTAGTTTTCGGCGGAAATCAACATCCGTTATCTAATTATGATTATGATTCTTTCAGGATAATTTTCTTTTTGAATCCGCTTCAACGTCATCGTCCATGGCAATGCTTATATTTGACCGGCCGTCCATCCGGTCGTTTCGCTCCGCACCAGCAAGGGTCGTTTCTCCCGATGTTTTTTGGCGTACCGGCGGCTTGCCCCCGGCTTATTGTTTCAGCCGTTTGCCGGGGCGGCCTGACCAGTCCCATCTTGAAAATCATTCCCACGATGTTGGTTTCAATGGAACCGAGAAGGGTTTTGAAAAGCCGGTGGCCCTCGTTTTTGTATTCCACCAGCGGGTCGCGTTGGCCATAGGCGCGAAGCCGCACCGAATCGCGCAAATACTCCATGTTTTCCAGGTGGTCCATCCAAAGCATGTCAAGAGTCCGCAACGGCAGGATTTTTTCAATCTGGCGCATGTTTTCCGCGCCGACTTCCTTTTCTTTTTCTTCGTAAGCGGTTTTGGCAAGCCCCGTCAAATATTCGGCGACATCTCGCCGGATTTCTTCGGCGGACTTTGACAACTTGACGAATTCTTCCGTTTTGGCGCGCAAATCTGTCGGCGCCTGGAATAAAGTTTTGACGTTTTCGCAGATTTCTTCAATATTCCAGTCGTCCGGGTGGTCGGCGGCGGCGTGGAAATCAACCATCGCCGTTATTTCTTTGGTTATCATTCCCAGCATTTCCTCTTTCAGGTTTTCCGCTTCAAGGATTTCCCGGCGCTTGCGGTAAATCGTCGCGCGCTGAACGTTCATCACGTCGTCGTATTCCAGGATGTGTTTTCGCAGGTCAAAGTTGAACCCTTCTATTTTGGCCTGAGCCGCGCCTATGGCTTTGGTGACCATCGGATGGCTGATGGGCTGGTCTTCGGGGATATGGAAGGTTTCCATCATTTTTTTGATTCTTTCCGAGCCGAAAATCCTCATCAAATCGTCCTCCAGGGAAACAAAAAAGCGGGATTCTCCGGGGTCGCCCTGCCGTCCGCCGCGGCCCCGCAACTGATTGTCAATGCGCCGGGCTTCGTGCCGTTCGGTGCCGATGACGCACAGCCCCCCGGCCTTCCTCGCCAGTTCGGCCTCGTCCGGGTCGGGCGGATTGCCGCCAAGAATTATGTCAACGCCGCGGCCGGCCATGTTGGTTGCGATGGTGACCGCTCCCGGTCGTCCGGCCTGCGCGATAATCGCGCCTTCCCGTTCGTGCTGTTTGGCGTTCAGGATTTCGTGGGGAACGCCGGCTTGGCGCAAATAAGCCGAAAGTTTTTCGTTTTTTTCTATAGAAATCGTGCCGCAAAGCACGGGTTGGTCTTTTTTGTGGCGTTCGGCTATTTCTTTGGTTATGGCCGCGAATTTGCCTTTTTCGGTTTTGTAAACATCGTCGGGATGGTCCCGCCGCATCATGGGCTTATTGGGCGGAATGATAGCCACTTCCAGTTTATAAACCTTGTGGAATTCTTCGGCCGAGGTGGCGGCGGTGCCGGTCATGCCGGCGAGTTTCTCGTACATCCGGAAATAATTCTGGAAAGTGATTGTGGCGAGCGTCCTGGATTCCCTTTGGACTTGAACGCCTTCCTTGGCTTCTATGGCCTGGTGCAGGCCTTCGCTGTAGCGCCGGCCCGGCATCAGGCGGCCGGTGAATTCGTCCACTATTATCACTTCGCCGTCCTTGACGACGTAATCGCGGTCGCGCTTGAAAAGCGTATGGGCTTTTAGGGCCTGCTCCAGGTGATGGACGTAGCGGATGCCGCCTTCGTTGTAAATGTCCATTCCCAGCATTTTTTCCACTTTCTCAACGCCTTTGTCCGTCAGGGTGGCGGCGCGCATTTTTTCGTCAATATTGTAGTCAACGTTTTCTTCCATGCGGGGAATGATTCTCGCGAAATCCTGGTAAAGCCGCGTGGAATCCTCGTCGGCCGCGGAAATTATGAGGGGCGTGCGCGCTTCGTCTATCAGAATGCTGTCCACTTCGTCCACGATGGCGTAATAAAATCCGCGCTGGACCATGTCTTCCGGGCGGTAGACCATGTTGTCGCGGAGATAGTCAAAGCCGAATTCGTTGTTGGTGCCGTAGACGATGTCCGCGGCGTAGGCCTCGCGCCGGTCCGCCGGACGCAAAAAATCGGCGACCACTTTGAAACTGCCCAAGGCGTCGCGGGTTTCGTCTTCCTTTTTTTCTTGTTCGCCGGAGTGGGCTTTGTGGGCCGCGTCGTAAATAAACGATTGTTCATGATTCAAACAGCCGACCGTCAGGCCGAGATAATCGTGGATTTGCCCCATCCAGACCGCGTCGCGCCGGCTCAAATAATCGTTGACCGTGACGATGTGGACTCCCCTTCCCGCGAGGGCGTTTAGATAACTCGGCAAAGTGGCGGCGAGCGTTTTTCCTTCCCCAGTTTTCATTTCGGCGATTTTTCCCTGGTGCAGAACGATTCCGCCGACGAGCTGGACGTCAAAATGGCGCTGGCCGAGCGCGCGTTTGGCCGCCTCCCGGACGGCCGCGAAGGCCTCGGGTAGGATGTCGTCAAGAGTTTCGCCTTGCGCCAGCCGGTCTTTGAATTCCCGGGTTTTGGCGCGCAAATCATCGCGCGACAACTTTTCAAATTCCGGCTCAAAAGCATTAATCCGGTCAATGACCGGCTGTAAACTCTTGATATACCGTTCGCTTGGGTCGCCGAAAATTTTAGCGAGAATAGACATGTTTATCCATCTTATTTTAATTTAAAAATGGCTTAATTTCAAGTCAAATTAAAATCCGGCTGCATTGAGACAGTCGGATTATATTTTTGTCCATTCTAAATTAAATTGGCAAGTTTCAAGACGTCCCGAAGATCGTGGTTTCCCATTTCGGCGATTTCGTATTTTACCCGCGCTATCGGCTTGTTGACCCGTATTATCCGATTCAAGTCGCTCGGCGTGCCCGACAAAATCGCGTCGGCCGGAATCGCGTTGAGGGTGTCTTCCAAATCTTTTATTTGCTGGGGCGAATAACCGAGGGCCGGAACGACTTTGGATTTTTGGAGATGCGCGTATTTTTGGAAGGCCTCTTTGATGGTGCCCAGCGCGTGGGATTGCGGTTCAATCACTCCTTTAATCTTGAAAAGATCTTTCATCCTGACCGCGGCCACGTAAGCCGCTCCGAAAGACATATTGCCGTGAGTGACCGTCGGGCCGTCTTCCACCAGGACGACGGTTTTACCCGCCACTGTTTCCGGTTTGTCAACCGAAATCATCATCGCCGCGTCTATCACAAGCGCTCCGGGATTGGCCTTGAGGATATTTTTGCGCACTGTTTCAATGTTTTTCATTTCGGCGGTATTTTCCTTGTTGATTACGGCGACTTGTGCCATCCGCAGATTCAGGACGCCGGGCCAGTAATTCAGTTCGTCGCCTGGCCGGTGGGGGTCGCAAATCGCGATATGGACGTCGGGTTTCACGAAAGGCGTGTCGTTGTTGCCGCCGTCCCAGATTATAATGCCCGCTTCGCGTTCGGCCGCCCTCAGGATTTTTTCGTAATCAACTCCGGCGTAAACGACGAATCCTTCCCCGACGAGCGGCTCGTATTCCTCGCGCTCTTCAATGGTGCATTTGTGTTCATCCAGGTCTTCATGGTTTGCGAAACGTTGGACGGCTTGGCGCGACAAATCGCCGTAAGGCATGGGATGGCGGATGACGACGAAAGATTTCTTGTTTTCTCGCAGGAGGCGGGCGATTTTCCGCGTGACCGGACTTTTCCCGCAACCGGTTCTGACGGCCGTGACCGCGATTACTTTGGACCGGCTTTTGAGCATGGTCCTCGCCGGCGGTAAAATCCGGAATTCGGCTCCGGCGGCCATCACTTCGCCGGCGCGTTCCGCCAGGTATTGGCAGGAAATGTCGGAATAGGAAAAAATCACCTCGTCAACGTCGAATTTGTCTATCAAATCAAAAAGCTCGGATTCGGGATAAATTTTGATTCCCCGCGGATAAAGCCAGCCGGCCAACTTTGGCGGAAAAACGCGGTTTTCAATGTCGGGAATCTGGGTCGCCGTGAAAGCCGCGACTTTGTAAAAAGGATTGTTTTTGAAAACGACGTTGAAATTGTGGAAATCGCGGCCGGCCGCTCCCATTAGTATGACTTTTTTTCGCAGCTTCATGTTTACCTCGCGTTTTAATGATTCGGTATTTTAAAGAACCTGAATAATTCATTCTCTCATTTTTTCTTTAAAAGTTCTTGCTCCTTTTTTGAATTTAACGACCTGGCGCTCTTTGTATTTTTTAATTTCCCTTTGCAGTTCGTCTTTTACCCGGTCCACGGCGACGCGGATGTTCCACTCTTCGGCTTCGGCCCGCAATACTTTCCCGGGAAGGCGCAAATCGGCCTCGGCCCGGAAAACGTCGCCCCGTCGGTGATGGCGGGTGGTACGGGCGATTTCAACGAATAATTCGGCCGCGCCCTTTTCGTCCAGCCGCCTGACGAATCTCGCCAAATCGCGCTCCATTTTTTGCCTGATGTAATCTTCAATCGCCGGAGTCAGCTTTAAATTGGTGGTTTTGATATGGGTGATCATAGGCCAATGTGATTGTAATTCCATTTTAACTGAAAATTGTCGAAAATCAATGTTAAAATCCAATATATCTGACTTCTTCTTCCAGGGCAACGTCAAATTTATCGTAGACGAGTTTTCTGCATATTGCCATCAATTCTCTTACGTCGGCGGCCGAAGCGTTGCCGGTGTTGACGATATAATTGCAGTGGTTTTCCCAGATTCTCGCGCCGCCGCGCTGCTTCCCGGCAAGCCCTACTGCCTGTATAAGAAAACCAGCCGACACTTTTCCGCCTTTGACGCGTTGCGGCGGAATCATCTTTTGGGCCGCGGAGCCCAGTCTTTTCAATTCTATGTTTTTAAACGCGCAACCGGCGGAAGGAAAGGGCGGATGAGTCGGGCGATTTTTCAAAAATTCCCGAGTTTTTTCGCGAAGAGATTCCGGGTTTTCTTTCCGGAATTCCAGCAGGGCCGACAAGATGACCGAGTTTCGGCTCTTAAAAACGCTGTCGCGGTAAGCGAACAGGCATTGTTTGTTTTTATAGGTCGCCATCCGGCCGTCTTCTTCCAGAACGCTCGCTTCTTTCACGACTTCGCTCACGGAGCGGCCGAAGGCGCCGGCATTGCCGCAAATCGCTCCACCTAAAGTTCCCGGGATGCCGATTGCCCATTCAAGTCCGGCGAGTCCCGCGTTTTGGCTTGCCATAACGATATTTCCGAGCCACGTTCCGGCGCCGGCTTCCAGTATTGAACCGGACGGCTCTTTGGCGTAAGAGATGCGGTTTTTGATTACGAGGCCGCGGAATCCGTCGTCGGAAAACAAAATATTGCTTCCGCCTCCCATAACGCAGTAAGGAATGGATTTTGCTTTCGCCCAAGTTATTCCTTCCAAGACATCCATGGTCATCGCGGCTTCAAGAAAAAACAAAGCCGGCCCGCCTATTTTGAAAGTCGTATGAGGAGCCAGCGCGATATTTTCTTTGATATTTTGCGGACGACGCATGATTTTTTGACTTACAACTTACGACTTACGACAATTTTAATTTATTTTGTCATTAGTCGTTAGTTATTGGTTGTTAGTCGCGGAGATTGTCGTTAGTTGTTAGTTGCCAGTTGTCAGTTGATTTATCTTCGCCCTTGTTTTCGGACCGACGACGCCCCACCCGGTCGTTCCGGGAGAGCCGGAGCAAACAATGTCGTATTTGCATTGAAATCGCCGGACCGCTTTTTGGGTGGCCGGACCGAAGTATCCGGTAACCCGGGCCTCCGGATAAATATCCGGTCCTCCAAGCGGCGCTTCGGACAATAGTTGCTGGAGGGCCCCGACCTCGTCATGCCTTAATCCAAAATAAAGGTTGCGAGTTATTCGCGTTGCTTGTCGGACCTGGCTCTGCCGGATTAAAATTTGCAGTTGATTTCTTAAATTTTCCAAAGTTTGCCGGAGCTGGATGATATCCTGAGCGGCCGAAATCGGCTGGATTTCCATTTGGAGTATTTCGGCATCCAGCGCGAAAGCGATGGGTTCTTCGTTGTCGGAAAAATCCCCGGTTTTGAATTGGTTAAAAACGATAAAAACGGCGTTATTGAAAACCAGCGGGTCGTTGGCCAGATAGGCAACCCCCTCTTCTCCCGAGGAAGTTTTTCGGATTTCCAATTCCTTTACTTCCGTTTTTCCGGAAAAATCGTTGACAATGTATAAAACCTTGAGGCGGGAATTGGGAGAGGGGCCGGAAATTTTCATTTTTAAAACTTTTGGCCATTGGTTGAATTTGTACCAGTGGCCGGTCCAGTCCTTGGTTTTTTGCGAAATTGAAACCTTCGCGCCTTCCGCCAAAGAAAACGTTTGAGTAGGCGCGATTTTCACGTTTCCAAGGTTGGGATTTTCATAACAATATTTTCCGCTTTCCAACGAACAATCGTTCAAGAAGACGGAAACCAGCCACTCGCTAAAGACCCGGCCGAAATTCAGCGAAGCGTCGTAGGTTGAAAGCGCGTCGTCCAGAACCTCGGCGCCGGTTTTGGACGATTGAATTGTTTTTGCCATTATTTCCGGACCGAAGCGGTCGACGAGATACTGGCCGAAAAGGTTGACGCCGGCGTAATCGGCTTTTTCGTTGCGCCATTCGGTCAAGGAATCGGACGGTTCGGCGATGAAATCTCTTTTTCTCGTTTCCAGATTGCCGGTTCGGAAGTCGTCGTCGTAACCGAGATAAGTGGAGACGTATTCCGAACGCATTTCGTTGAGCCAGATGTTGCTGTCGCTGTTTTCCCCCCTGATTTTAGTCCTTTGGTTGAAAGTTATCAAATGCTGGAATTCATGCGCCAAAAATCCTTTGACGCGGGGATTCAACAAATGATTGGCGTTCAGATAAATCATCTCGCGTTCGTTGGAGCGGCCATCTTTGATTTGTCCGGCCGGATATTCGTCGTTGGGGGTGAAGTATCCTCCCGCGTCGGATTTCATGCCGTGCAGAAGAACGGTTATTTTGGGGTCGTTGTCTATGCCGGGATTCCATTCCGAACCGAACAGTCCCCGAAGCTTTGGGTAAATACGATTGTCAAATTCAAAAGCCAGGGCGTCAAGCGCGGAAACGTGACTTGGCGCCGCCGAGCCGAGAGAATTCCAAAACGCGTCTTCCGCGTACCAGTAGGCGTTGGCGGAAATTTTCCGCAGGGTGGCGGAAAGCCGGGTTCTTTGGGAATCGTCGTATTCTTGGGCGACCCAGAAATTCCTGGTTTCGTTCAAAACGTCGGCCCGGGTTCCGGCGGCAAAAACAAGAAGCGCGGCCGTCAGAAAAACAATTGAAATTTTCTTTTTCATACGTCAATTCTAACATAAAAACAGCCCCTTTACAAAGGACTGTTTTTATACGCCGGCAGAGTTGACTCCAATTCTATTTGTCTTTTGTGAGTGCATTCTGCCGGCTCTTTCATTGTAAATCACAACCGGATTTAACGCAACAGGCGCGCCGTTTTTTTTATTTTTCTTTCGCCAGTCGGCGCAAATTTCTTTTCAGTCGCCAGTCGTTCCAAAAGCCGAAAGGTCGCAAAATTCTGTCCCCGCGGAATTTGCGGTACGCGATAAACGAAATCACCAAACTTAAAACGGAAATAATGACGATTGTTCCCGACGGCCCGGTTTTCACCGTGGCCGCTCCCAGAACCTCGCCTTCGGCATCGCCATTGCCCGCGGGAGACGTATGACTCGGCGCCGTTGCCGCGGCCGGCGAGGAATATTTGTCTTTGGATACGACAATCAAGGCGTCGGTTTCGGCCAAAGTTTTGGCGCCAGCCGAACGGACTGCGGCGAAATTGGCCAAACTGACGGATTCGTCGTTCGCCAAATTGATTGGCAAAACCCGGGCGCGGAATTTTACGGTTTTGGTTTGCCCCCTGGCAAGAGCGCCGATTTCGATTCCTCCGCTCGCGATGCCGTTGGTCGCCGGCAATCCGTCAATGAAAGTGGAATTGCTTATGTAAACCATTTCCGGCGGCAATCGGTCGCTTACCCACACTCCCGAAATGGTGCCCAAAGTATTGGAACTTGATTTGACTTTTATCGCGAATTCGACAATCTCGCCGGGGGAGGCGTAAGTAGTATAACCGTAATTCAGGTCGCCGCGGGAAACGTTGGCTCCGCGTTTTTCAATGTAGATTATGGGATAATAATCGTTGGAATAATTTATCGTCGTTCCCTGGACCTGGTTGCTGACGATGATTTGCGCCCGGTCCTGAACCGTTCCCGACAGATTGTCGGCCCTGATATTGACGTAAGGAGTCAAGATAATAGAGTTGTTGTCAAAATAATTCCGAATAACCTCAACTTGAAAAGTGATATTTTTTGTGTCGCCGGCCGTTAAATTCCCGAAGCCCAAACCGTAATAACTGGATATACCGTCTCCCAAAAGAGCGCCATTTATCCGGCCGGAGTTCGGGATATAGCGGAATTCCCCCACCAGGTCGACGGCTG
>CAZICC010000012.1:0-1311 GCA_964537645.1 uncultured Candidatus Saccharibacteria bacterium
GCCCGAGCGGACGCGGCCTATCGACGTGGCTCGTCACGTTCATCGCCACGCCCGAAAAAAGGATGAAAGCGCGGCGGCCCGGCTTTTGACTGGCGAAACTCTTCCTGTCGTCCTTACCCTCCCCTCCCTCGCCGTAAATCTTGACGAAGCCGCCCAGCGGTATCCAGTTCAGGGAATAAATCGTCTTGCCTTCGGGAATTTTGCCGGCCGGCGCCTGGCCGAAAAAAAATTCCAGTTTGTCGCGCCATCTTGCGGCTTTGAAATCGGCGACTACGCCCAAGAGCCGCGGCGGGAAACCGAAACCGAATTCGTCAACGCGAAGACCGGCCCTTTTGGAAGTGACAAAATGCCCAAATTCATGGACGAAAATCAAAAGGCCCAAAACGATTATAAAAATGGCGATTGTCAAAATCATTGGATTTTTATCATGTCGTCATTATTTCTTCTTCTTTTTTGTCCGCGATTTCTTTGATTTCGGCGTTGATTTTGTCAATTATTTTTTGGATTTCCTCTTTGGCGCGGAACTTGTCGTCTTCGCGCACTTTTCCTTCCTCGGTCAAATCCTGGATTTTTTTCCAGGCCTCTTCGCGCTGCTGCCTGACGGCAATACGGGACTCTTCGGCCTCCTGATGCAACATTTTCACCAGGTCTTTGCGGCTTTCCTCGGAAAGCGCCGGCAGGTTGACGCGGATAATCTGGCCGTCAACGACGGGCGAAACGCCCAGCCCCGAATTCTGGATGGCATTTTGAATGGGGATTACGGCATTTTTATCCCAGGGCTGAATGACAATAGTTTTGGCCTGAGGCGCGGAAATAGCGGCAATGTGTTTTAAAGGCATTTTTTGACCGTAATAATCCACTTCTGTGTTTTCAACCATGGCCGGCGTCGCCTTGCCGGTCCGAAAGCCGATAATTTTCGACTTGAAATTCTCAACGGTTTTTTCCAAATCCGATTTCAATTTATCCAAAATTTCTTTATGCATTTTATTATTATACCAAATTAAAAATTATCGGGGAACCAGGTAGTAGAATTTTGGCTGACTCGCCTTCGGCGAGTATTATCCGAAGGATGCCAAAATTTCACTACCTGGGAATCGGTATGTCAAACCTGAAAACGGACACGAGGGACGACAAAGAAGAAATTCCGCCGTTTTGAAACCAAGCGGCGCCGTGAGTCGCGGCAAAAATTACGATTGAGATGACAATGAAAAAAATAATTATTGATTTCGCTCTGTTCATAAAAATAAATTCTTATCCAATCTCCAATAATGGAATCCTGTTTTAATAAAATTTTCATTTGGGGCCGGCCGG
>CAZICC010000012.1:1411-13311 GCA_964537645.1 uncultured Candidatus Saccharibacteria bacterium
TAAAACAGGATTCCATTTCACAACTCCGTCATCACCCAGTCCAGCGCCAGACGAGGGCTTAAATTCGTTTCTTTCAGCGAAAACGACAAGCGGTCCAGTAGTTTGAAAATTCTCACCAGTTTGTCCAATTGGTGGCTCTTCGCTTCTTTGGCGATGGCCGGCTCAATCAAGCGATTCGCCAGCGCGCTCGGAATCCCGGCTTTCGCGAAAATCAAATCGCGAATCAATATCCGCCATAAATCGACGGCATCAAAAACGGCTTTCTCGTCTCTGGCCAGGCCTTCGGAAAACCGGTAACGGCTGCCCAAGTCCCGACGGAACATCCCCAAAAATTCGGCCCGGCGCCGGTCAAATTCTTTTTGATTCTCCGGCGCCGCGAAAAGAATGGCCGGACCGGGCTGGCCGGAATAAATCGCGTGGAGTTCGGAGAGCCGCGCCGGCTCAATTTTAAAATCGCCCAGCGCCTGCCTGAAATCGTCAAATCCCAAGGGCAGGAATTTTACTTTCCGGCAGCGCGAAACAACGGTTTCAAGCAAATCGCCAGCGGACGGCGCGACCAAGACGAAAACGGTGGAACCGGCCGGCTCTTCCAGCGACTTCAGAAAAGCGTTCTGGGCTTCAACCGAAAGCCATTGGGCGTCATCAATGACGGCAACCTTGCGGGAAGCCAAAATCGGCTTCAATTTGTTCCAGCCGATAACCTGGCGGACGGAAGAAACGGTTATTTCCCTGGTCCGGCTGGATTTTCCGGTTCCTTCAATTTCCGGCCCCACAAGCCGGAAATCGGGATGGGTTCCGGATTCAAAGAGGCGGCAGGAATCGCATTCCGAACAAAATCGCCCGCGAGAACCGTCTTTAAGGCAAAGAAGGACGCGGCTGAATTCCATGGCAACCATTTTCTTCCCTACGCCTTCCGGGCCAAAAAACAGATAGGCGTGGGAAAGTTTGCCGTCTTTTGCCTGGCTTTGGAGAACTTGGCGGATTTTTTGATGGCCGAAAATCATGTATTGGAAATTAGGCACTTGTTTACGAATTCTTTTATTTCCCCAACGAATCTTTCCTTCCCGAATTTCCGGGCGTGATTCTTGATGAATTCCGGGTCGTAATTCTTTATGTTCGCTTCCAGTTTGCGCAATCCCGCGATTAACGATTCCGCAGATGGCTGGTCAAAAAACTCGCCGGTTTTCCCTTCAATGACGCTTTCCAAAAGCCCTCCGATTCTTTGCGCCAGAACCGGACGACCGAGCATCATTGCTTCCACAGGCGCAATGCCGAAATCCTCCTCGCCCGGGAAAATAAAGGCCTTGCAGTGTTTAAGATAGAGGTATTTCGTTTCTCCGTAATGGGAGCCCAGAAATTTCACGTTCTTCGCCGCCATTTTTTCCAGCCGGCGCTTTTCCGGTCCGTCGCCGATGACGACAAGCGGCAGGCCGAGAGCGCTGAACGCCCGAACCGCCAAGTCAATACGCTTGTAGGAAATCAGCCGAGAGATGACCAAAAAATAATCTCCGAAAGGGGCTTGCGATTTTTCTTCGGAAGCAGGTTCGGATTCGGTTAAATCAACGGGGGGATAAACGACCGCGGAATCGCGGTTGTAATATTTCCTGATGCGCCGAGCCGTGTTTTTGGAATTGGCGATGAAATAATCGACGCGCCGACTCGCGGCCAAATCCCACAGTCGCAGCCAATGCAACAGCGGTTTTTTCAAAAAACCCAATTTGGAACCGCCGGTGTAAAAGTGACACAGGTCCCACAAAAAGCGCGTCGGCGTGTGGCAGTAAGAAACGTGAACCGTTCGGGAATTGGTGATTATTCCCTTGGCGAAGCCGGCCGACGAAGAAATAACCAAATCAAAATCCCTTAAATTAAACGTTTCGGCCGCGAGAGGCAAAAAGGGAAGGAGCCAGCGGCGCCGTCCGCGCAAAAAGCCGGGCAATTTATGCAGCGACGAAACTCTGATGCGCTCCTTCGGAAAAAACCGGGTCCATTTGCCGTAATCGCAAAGCAGGGTGTAAATCGGCGCTTGAGGAAAAATTTCAGCGAGTACCATAAGTACTCGCTCGGCCCCGCCAATCTCCAACAAGTAATCGTGAACTAAAGCAACTCGCATCGCTGACTTACGACTCGTAACTTATGACTTACGACTTATTTTTTAAATTAATAACAAATTGTCGTTGGTCGTTAGTCGTCGGTCGTTTGTTATTTTTTTGACATTATGCTTCTCTTGTAAACTTCAAGGTTATCAAGCGCGATGCCGGCGCCCTTGGCGACGCAAAAAAGCGGGTCGGGCGCCAAAAAACAAGGCACGCCGGTGGCTTGCGTTATCAAAGTGTCAATGTTCTTTAAAAGCGCCGTGCCGCCGCTTATCACCATGCCTTTGTCCATCACGTCGGCCGCCAGTTCGGGCGGCGTCTCCTGAAGCACCGATTTCACCGCCTGGACAATTTCCTTTAGCGGTTCCTGGATGGCTTCGGTGACTTCATTCGCGGAAATGACGATATTTTTGGGCAAGCCCTGTATCAAATCCCTGCCTCTTATTTCTATTTCTTCTTCGTTTTTCTGGGGCAGGGCCGAACCGATGGCGATTTTGATTTCCTCGGCGGTTCGCTCGCCTATAGCCAGGTTGTATTTTTTCTTGATGTGATCGGAAATCGCCTGGTCAATCTTGTTTCCCGCCACCCTCGCCGAGGCCCAGGCCACGATTCCGCCAAGCGATATCACCGCCACTTCCGTAGTGCCGCCGCCGATGTTGATAATCATATTGCCCGACGCGGCGTTGATGGGAATGCCCGCGCCGATGGCCGCGAGCACCGGCTCTTTGACGACATAGGCCGCCTTGGCGCCGGCCTGAACCGCCGCGTCAATAACCGCCCTTCTTTCGGTGGAAGTAATTCCGGCCGGCACCGAAACCATCACTTCCGGCCGGAAAAAACGGAGGCGGCCTCCGGTCTTGCCTATAAAATATCTCAGCATCGCCTCGGTGATGCGGTAGTCGGCGATGACGCCGTCCTTGAGGGGCTTGGAAGCGACGATTGTCTCGGGCGTCCGGCCAAGCATTTCCTTGGCCTCGGCCCCAACAGCCAGCACGGCATTATCCAAAAGCGAAATCGCCACCACCGACGGCTCGTTGATAATTATCCCTTTATGCGGCACGAAAACCAAAGTGTTGGTCGTGCCCAGGTCTATGCCGATTTTTTTGATAAATATCATTGAAGAAATTTTAAAATTATTCAATTACGAATACGAATTACGGATTGCGGATTATTTTATTGACGTTAATTCGTAATTCGCGATACGCGATAAATAATCATTGATTATTCCGAGACTCGCTTTATATCCGCCCCCAAATTCCGAAGCCGTTGCTCAATGCGTTCGTATCCCCTGTCAACCTGGTAAGCGTTGCTGATAGCGGTTTCTCCCCGGGCCACGAGACCGGCGATAATCAGGGTGGCGCCGGTGCGTAAATCAAAAGAAGAAATATTTGTGCCGTAAAGCGGCGTCGGCCCGGTAATCAAAGCCCGGTGCGGGTCGCAGATGACGGCGTTGGCGCCCATTTTCACCAGTTCGTCAACGTACTTCAGGCGGCCTTCATACATCCAATCGTGGACCAAACTCGTGCCTTCGGCCTGTGTCATCAGGACCGCGAAAGGCTGAATAAGGTCGGCGGTAAAACCCGGATGGGGCATATTGTGGATTTTTTTGACCGCTTTCAGGCTGGTGGTCGGCAAGACCTCCAAGTCCCCTATTTTGTAACCCCAACCGCCTTCATTTTTGTTCAGTTCCCGGATACTAAGATTAACATTGGCTTCCTTAAATTTCAAGAGCTCGATTTCTAGAAATTCGGGCACGAAATTTTTGATTATTCCCCTGCTTTTGTTCGCCGCGAGCAAGCTGACGAAAGTGCCCATTTCAATCGGGTCGGGCATAACGGCGTAATCGGCCCCGCGCAGTTTTTCGACGCCGTCAATCGCCAGCGTGTGGCTGCCGATGCCGGAAATTCTGGCGCCCATTTTGTTCAAGAAATGGGCCAAATCCTGGACGTAAAAATCCGAGGCCGCGCACTTGATGACGGTGCGGCCCTCGGCCAATGTGGCGGCCATCAGGGCGTTTTCCGTGCCCGTCACCGAAAATTCGTTCATCACTATTTCGGCGCCTTTCAGACGTTCGCGGCGCGACTCGTAAACGTCGCGGGTCGAAGTCGTTTCCACGCCCAAATCCGCCAAAGCCATAATGTGGGGGTCAATGACGCGGCTGCCTATCTGGCAGCCGCCCGGATGAGGAAACTTGAAGTAGTCAAACCGCGCCATCGCCGGCCCCAGGATTAAAATGGAAGAGCGCGTCCGGGAAATCAAATTGAGATTGGTTTTGGAAATGTCCGCGTTTTCGCAGCAAATCCGCAAATGACCGGGTCCAAGCCAAGACGCCTCGGCGCCGGCGCTCTTCAAAAGTTCAACCATCCGGAAAACATCCTCTATTTCGGGGACGTTGCGCAGTTCGCAGGGTTCGCCGCAAAGCAAAGTCGCCGCCAAAATCGGGGTGGCGGCGTTTTTCGCGCCTTTAACCTCTATCTCTCCTTCAAGCGGTTTCCCGCCGCGGATTATGAATTTATCGTCCATATCTATGTTTCCCTTATCTTTAAGGAATCTGTTTTAATAAAATTTTCATTTGAGGCCGGCCGGACAAAATACTTCTACGATGTTTTTTTCTTTCTGGAATCGAACTAATTTTTTTCTTTGTTTTTTTCAAAAGACAAAGGCCATGGTGGTCCCCAGAGAAAATTTTATAAAACAGATTCCTTATTCCAAAATCGCCTTGATTCTCCTTACTCCGGCGGAACTCGCCTCTTCTTTCGCTATTTTAAATTTACCAAGAATTCCGGTATTTTGCGCGTGCGGGCCGCCGCAGATTTCCTTTGAAAAATCTCCTATTGAATAAACCTTGACGCGCTCGCCGTAGCGCGCTTCAAACACGCCCATGGCGTTTTCTTTTTTCGCCTCTTCCAAAGTCATCTCTTCCATTTTGACCGGCAAATCCTTTTCGATCTGGCGGTTGACTATGTCCTCAACGGTTTTGATTTGCTCTGGCGTCAGTTTTTCCGGATGGGAAAAATCAAAGCGCAGCCGTTCGGCCGTGATATTGGAACCTTTCTGAACCACATGTTCGCCCAGGGTCTGGCGGAGAGCGGCCAGCATCAGGTGGGCCGCGGTATGGTATTTGACCACCTCTTCCGAATGGTCCGCCAAGCCCCCTTTGAATTTTTGCTCGGCACTGGCGCGACTCGTCTCCTGGTGTTTTTTTAATTCCCTGTCAAATTCTTCTTTATCAACCGCGATGCCCTTTTCTTTGGCCAATTCAACCGTCATTTCCAGAGGAAATCCGTAAGTTTGATACAAATCAAAAGCATCCTTGCCGCTGATTTTTTCTTTCTTCTCAAACTGTTTTAATCCTTTCTCAAGGGTTTCACCAAATTTTCCCTCTTCTCTCGTTAACTGCTCCTCAATAAAATCCTTTCTGTCCCGCAATTCCGGATAAATGTCTTTGTATATATCAATTACTGCCTGCGCCGCTTTGGAAGTAAAAGCCTCCTTTATGCCCGACTGCTTGCCGTATCTGACGGCCCGGCGGATCAGGCGGCGCAAAACATAACCCCGCTCGACATTGGACGGCTCCAGGCCTTCGGCCAGAATAAAAACCGCGGCTCTGACGTGGTCGGCGATAATGCGGAACGGTCGTATATTTTCATCCTGATATTTCCGACCGGAAATTTCTTCCATTTTCTTGATGAGCGGTTTGAGCAGTTCGATTTCGTAAACATTGTTATAGCCGTTGAGGACGGCCAATGTTCTCTCTATCCCCATCCCCGTATCAACATTTTTCTGTTTTAACGGCACAAATTCATATTCCACTTCTTCGTCACTTTTGACTTTTGACCCCGCACCAGAAACTTCGTTTCGGTGCGGGGCATGCTTTTGACCTTTGACTTTTTTTTCGTATTCCATAAAGACGTCGTTCCACACTTCTACGAACTTGCCGCAGGCGCAGCCCGGCCGGCAATTTTCGGAACATTTGGGTCTTCCTGTGTCGTAAAACATTTCGGTGCACGGCCCGCAGGGGCCGGTAAGGCCGGCCGGCCCCCACCAATTGTCTCTCTTCGGAAGATAGTAAATTCTTTCTTTGGGTATGCCGACTTTTTGCCAAATCGCCGCCGATTCTTCGTCGCGGGGCGCGTCTTTGTCTCCCGCGAAAACCGTCACGCTCAAAATTCCGGACGGAATGCCAAGATGCTCTTTTTTGGTCAAAAATTCAAAACTCCACTCAATCGCTTCTTTTTTCCAATAACCTGCCCCGACCCCGTCCGGGGCGTCGGGATCCCCCAGCGACCAGTTGCCGAGCATTTCAAAAAAAGTCAGGTGCCATCTGTCGCCCACGTCGTCAATATCGCCGGTGCGGACGCACTTCTGGACGTCGACCAGCCGCTTGCCGGCCGGATGCTTTTCGCCCAGAAGGTAGGGCACCAGCGGGTGCATGCCGGCGGTGGTGAAAAGCACGGTCGGGTCGTTGACGGGAATCAAAGAAGCGCCCGGTATGACCGCGTGCCCTTTTGATTTAAAAAAATCCAGATATTTTTTCCTGAGTTCCGATGAATCCATCGTTTCTTTTATTCTTGATTTTTATTTACATAGGTAGTATACTGAAAAACAAGTCTTTTGGCAACCTAAAACCGGACAAACAGACAATAAAAAAGTTCTTTCAAAAGGAGCGGAGAATAGAATGAAGACGCATCACGCCGTAATTAAGACCAGCACCAAGGAAAAACACCAATTCATTGACCTGACCGCCGAAATCAAGGAAATCGTCAGGGATTCCAAAATCGGCAATGGCGTCGTCAATATCGTTTCGCGCCACACGACCACGGCCCTGCTGCTGAATGAGAACGAAACCTTGCTTTTGAGGGATTTCCTGAGAGAACTTAGGCGGATTTTGCCCGCCGAATCGGATACGACCCGCTATTCCAACAATTATTACGAACACGACAATATGGAAGAGCGCCGGAAAACCAGTCCCCATCTCTCGTGCAACGAATGCAAAAATGGCGATTCGCACTGCCGATCGATTTTTTTGACCAATTCCCAAACGCTCAACGTCGTCAACGGCGAACTTGACTTGGGGCGCTGGCAAAGCGTTATTTTCTGGGAACTCGACCTCGGCAAAGACCGTGAAATCTCCGTGATGGTCATGGGCGAAGAAAAGAAAAATTTTTCGCCGGACAATTTTATCGCCTACTGGCCAGGATGTTGAAAATAAAAAAACCGCGCCGGAAAACCGGAGTGGTTTTTTAAATTTTTATTTTATTCCACCATCAAGTCTTTAGCAATGAATTTAAGCAATTAATTTACCGTGAATCACTATGAATTTGTCATTGTCGCATTTAGCCGCTATAGCGGCTAAATGCGACAGGTTTTTTACTGCTCCTTTTATTTTATCCTTTTGAATAATCACTTTGTCTTTAAACAATCACGCCGCCGCCCAAAACTTCCCGGCCCGAATAAAAAACAACCGATTGGCCGGGCGTTACCGCCCTTTGCGGTTTTTTAAACCTTACTAAATAATCATCACTTTTGAATTTTGAGTTGTATTTTTGATTTTTGACTTTTGACCCCGCACCAGAAACTTCGTTTCGGTACGGGGCATGCTTTTGACTTTTTATAATTTCGGCTTGTTCAGCCTTGTGCCTGTATCTGATTTTCGTCTCGCATTTAAGCGGGAATTTCGGAGATATTCCCGGAATCCAATTAACTTTTTCGGCGACCAATTCTTTGCGCGAAAGCAAGGGCGAGCGCGGATTATTGATGGCGACCAGTTCGTTTTTGGCCGTATTTTTGGCGGCGACATAAAACGGACCGGCGCCCTTGACCGCGCCCAAACCATGCCGCTGGCCGATGGTGTAAAAAGGCAAACCCCGGTGCCCGCCGATTTTTCGGCCTTTTTCATCCACGATTTTTCCCGGTTTCGCCTTGATATGGCGCGCCAAAAAATCGACTGTTTTCTTGTCGGGCACGAAACAAATCTCAAAACTCTCCGGCCGCTCGGCCGTCGCCAATTTCCGCTTCTTTGCCATCAGGCGCGCTTCGCTTTTCGTATAATCGCCCAGCGGAAAAAGAATGCGCCCCAGCTGGCTTTGCGTCAAGGTATAAAGAAAATAACTTTGGTCTTTTTCCTTGTCCTTCGCCGTCAGTAATTTAAAAACAACTTTTGAATTTTGACTTTTGACTTTTTGCAATCGCGCGTAGTGTCCGGTTGCCGCATAATCCATCCCCCACTTTTTCGCCGTCTTCAGAAGCAATTTAAACTTTATCTCTTCGTTGCAGCGGACGCAAGGATTGGGCGTCCGACCGGTCCTGTATTCTCTTAAAAAGTAATTCACCACTTCTTTTTTGAATTCTTTTTGAACGTCCAACGCCCGGAACGGAATATCCAATTTGGCGCAAACGCTTTTGGCCGCCTCGTAAGCGTCGCCGGAGCAGCAGCGATTAACCGCCCGTTTCTTGCCGGCGCAAACCGGCTCGGACCAGAATTTCATAAAAACGCCGACGACAAACCAACCCCGTTCTTTCAGCAGGGCCGCGGCCACGGACGAATCCACGCCGCCCGACATTGCCACTACTACTTTAGATTTTAAGCCATTTTTTAATTTCATATTCAAAATATCATACAACAAAACCAATAGAGAGGCAAAATTATTGCCTCTCTATAAAGATTTCTGAATTTCAATATTTTTACCGCCACTGCTGGATTTGATAAGTTTTCTGGCGATATTCTTCTTCCGCGGCCCAGACCTTAAGCGACCAGTCGTAGCGCGCCCTCATCTCCTCATTATATTTCCATTGCTCCAATTCCTGATTAGCTTTCTGCTTGCCGAAATAATCGGTCGCGCCTTCGACCCGGCCAATCATGATATCAAATTTCCTTTGTTCATAGGCCTTTTGAACGGCTTCGCTTTGATTTTTGTAACTTTGATAGGCGTCAAAACGCGCTCTTTCTTTCAGTTGATAGTGATGTTGAATCGCTTCCGCTTTTTGCCTTTCTTGAACTCCGTATTGGACAGGCATTCGCTCAACCTGGCGGGCGGTGTTTTGCCAGCTCTGATGAGTTCTCTGCCACTCGCCTCCTCCGGCAAAGGCCTTGCCGGCCGACAAAATCACGCCGGCGGCCGCCAGAATCATAATCCCCTTTTTGAGCCGGGCCGGCGCTTCGGTAAATTTCCTTAAAATCCCAGCTGTCATTTCCTGTTCGTCGCGCTGCATCCTATCCAAAAACTCGCCCTCTTCTTTTTCGGCCTTTTCTTTGGCTTCCAATTCGGCTTTAAATTTTTCAACATCCGCTTCGGGGACGCCAATTTCTTCCGGCCCTGATTCCGACGTTTTTAAAAATTGTGATTCGCGTTCCATAAATTTACTACGCCTTTTGAAATTTTCTTTCCAGCAATTCAAGCCGTTTTTCCACGATTCGGAATTCCTCTCGGCTGACCTTTTCTTTGAGGTCGTATTTTATGATATTTAAATCGCCTTTCATTATTTCAATGTCTTCGGTATTTTTTACGATCATCTCTCGAATAATCCCGATGTGTCCCGAGTATTTTGGGCGACGAGGTCGCGTAAGGCAATGAGTTGTTCTTGAACGCCAGTCACCGCTTCCGCCAATAATTTCACCTGCGATTCAAAGTTTTCCGCTACCGCGCCCAAATAGCGCTGATATTCTTCGCGCTGTTCCGATAAAATGCCTTTTAATTTTTTTTTCGTTGATTTCCATATTTTTTACTCCGCTAGTTTTTCCAGCATCTTCCGCTCCGCTTCCAACAGATTCCGCCAGCCGTTTTCGTCGCCGCTTTCCAAAATCCGTTCTTTGTCTTTAATGTTTTGATTCAAGAATAACACATCTTCAGGGGAATTTTCAAACAAATCAAGCAAAAACAGCGCGTATTCCGGCGGCATAATTTTGACCCGTTCGCGCCAGACGGCTTTTTCTTCTTCGCTGAAATTGGGAAATTTCTCAATTTCGTCGGTTAATTTGTTGATTGTTTCTTGTTGGAGGCCCATACTAACAATTTTTTACCTTTTTTAATGAATGATTTTCAAATCCGCGCCGACCTCATAAACTTTGTCATTATTGCCTCCATCGTCTGTTTCCCACGGCATATAATGATCGCTTTCAAAATTCGCGCTCAATTCAAAAGTCAAATTTTCGGCATCGCAGGCAAACCAATAAGTATAAGGCGGGATATTTTGGGGATCCATCGGCAATTCGCTCACGGGCGAGCCACCGGAAATTTTATTAAAGTCAATCGGCAGCCACCCGGCGCCGTCAACCGCCGTTGTCCCCTTATTTGAAAAATAAATTTTACCCTTTTGGCAGATTTTTAAAAATTCCGTTTCAATATCCGAGACAGACGTTTCATAAAGACCAATAAGGCTTCTGAGCGTTGACAGATCGCTTATTCTCTGGCTATCCCGACTTCTTTTTAGAAGTTCGATAATATCAATATCAGCGTCGTCCTCTTTTCTCTCTTCTTGGTCAGGAAGTTGATTAATCAACGCCGGGCAGCCGCATTGGAGCGCCACCCGCTCCCCTCCTTCGGGCTCATGATCCAATTCGCAAACATCGCCGGTTGAATCAACGCAATAGAATGTTCCCGGATTAGAAATCAAAGGCGTCCAAACGACATAACTTTGCGAGGTTATCATTCCCCACCTAACTTGGCCGCCGTTGGCTGCCACGTCTTCAACCAACCTTTTCGCTTCCGGATGACGGTCCCAATCGTCAACGCCGATATAACTGGAATTATTATTGTCAAAATAAGTCTTCGCCTGGATTTGCGTATACACGAAATTTGCCATAATCAGATTTTTTTTCAAAGTGTCGGCCTTGGAGAGAGACGTTTCTTCCGCATCTTTGAAAAAAGAGAATGGAGAGGACGGAAAGACGCTTCTTAGCAATAGAAAGCCTGCTATTGTCAGAGCGACTATAGCCACGCCGCCCCAAACCATCAAACCTTTGTAAAAGCCGCGTTTTTCCAAGGGATTAAAACTTTCCAGCGGCCTCTGTCGCGCCAAAAACCGGAAAAGCAGATAGGAATAAACAATAGATAAAGGAACAAATAAAACCGTATAAAAACCGATGACTATTCGTTGCGTCGTTTCAGGCAGTTGAACTATGCCGGAAATCAAAGAAAAAAATACTATCGGAGTGCTTATAGCCAGGCCGACAACAAAGAGCCTTGAAAAAACCGCCGCCACATTTCCTTTGACCAAATGGCAGCTCCTCATTAAAGCGTTAAAACCGTATTGCCCCTCAAAAACCAGCGAAAACAAAGAGAAATATAAAAGAATGCCGACTATCATCCCCGGAATCAATAAAGGAATAGAGGCGCCGATAATAATAAGAACAGAAAGAATATGAATCACGATGGCTGAAAGAATCAATCCCAAGGCCGATTTCAACGAATCGCCTGCTTGAACCGACTCGCCGGCCATTAATGAACGCAAGACGACCATTAAAGCAAGCGGAATAAAAAGGTTTACGAATAAATTTAAACCAAAGGCAAGGATGAATAAAAAAATAAGAGAATATCCGAAACCGGGAATTATCAACACAAAAAACGTCCCGACAAGAAAAAGCAAGGAAATACTTATTAAAGAGCTGAAATGTTCTTTGTAAACATTTAAACTCTCTTTGAGGAGCGCTATCGGCTCGGGCATTTTGGCGGGCTGACTAACTGGCGGGATAATTGACGGCTGTTCCGCGGCCGCCGGTTGGTTAAAAGTTGTTTGATTTTGTTCCATGTTGGCATAAAGGGCTTGCGATGTCCCGATATTGCGTTAATTTCAAGATGCCGCGAGCCC
>CAZICC010000013.1:0-13265 GCA_964537645.1 uncultured Candidatus Saccharibacteria bacterium
AAAGAAGGAATGGTTTCAATGCTTGAAAACGGCATTATTAAGGCGGCGCAGGGGATAACGACGATAGAGGAGGTATTGCGCGTAATCCGCGAATAAATTCGCGGATTACGCGAATTAAGAATCAAGAACGCGGAATTAATTGAAATTAAAAAGTTAATTCTGAATTCATAATTCTGAATTTTGAATTGGCGAAACGTAGCTTCGCTTCATGCCCAATTACATTTACCGCGCCAAAACCAAAGAAGGCGGGACCGTTTCGGGAATGGAGTTTTTCGAGGACGAGCGCAAGCTTGCCGAAGTTTTGCGTTCGCGCGACTTGATTTTGGTTTCCGCCGCTCCCGTTTCGGCCCTCAAAAGGAAATTTGTTTTCGGCAAAGTTCCCGTGGTTGACCTTCTGATGTTCACGAGAAATTTCCGGGTGATGATAAACGCAGGCATGCCCATCAGCCGGATTTTGGAAATTTTGGCGGCGCAAGTTCATTCCAAAAAATTCGCCACCGTCATTTTGGAAATAAACGAAAAAATAAAAAAGGGGTCGGGCCTGGCCGAGGCTTTTACCGGCTGGCCGTCTATTTTCAACGATTTTTACGTCAGCATGATTAAGACCGGCGAGTCGGGAAGCAATTTGGAAACCGTACTTGCCGCCCTGGAAGAGCAAATCAGGCGCGATTACGAGCTTAAATCGAAAATTCGGAGCGCTTTGATTTATCCCCTGGTTATTGTTTCGGCTCTTTTGGGCGTTGGCGGAATGATAATTTTTTTCGTGATGCCGCGCCTCGCCAAAGCGTTCGCGGGACTGGGGGTCGAAATGCCTTTAACTTTGAAAATTTTTATCTGGCTGGAGCAATTTTTGAGCCAAAGATGGCCGCTGGCTATCGCGGCTTTGGCGGCCGGCGTCGTCTTGACGGCTTTTGTATTGAAGTCCCGGAAATTCAAAACGATAAGGGACCGGTTCGTTTTGAATTTGCCGATTTTCGGCAATATTTCCCATCAATTCAACACCGCCCGTTTTTTGAGGACTTTTTCGTCTTTGATTATCGGCGGCGTGCCGGTTTACCAGGCTTTGAATATCACCGCCGACACGTTGAACAATTATTTATTTAAAAATTCTTTGAAAAAAACCGCTTCGGAAGTTCAGCGCGGAAAATTCATTCATCAGTCGCTGGACAGAAAATTATGGCCGCCGCTGGTGACGGAGATGGTGGTTGTCGGCGAAGAAACGGGCAAGTTGTCGGATATCGCCGGCCAATTGGCGTTTTTTTACGAAGAGGAAGTCGCCAATACCGTCAAAAATCTTTCGGCCCTTATTGAGCCGGTTTTAATGATTGTCATAGGCTTGGCTATCGGCGTTTTCGCCATTTCCGTGATTACGCCGATTTATTCCATCATGGGAGGGTTTTAGGAATCATGAGGATAAGTTTCCGGAAATTAAAAATAAAAAAAGGGGGGGTCACTTTGGTGGAATTTCTGATTGGCTTCGGAATTTTCGTTCTTTTGTCGCTTGGTTTCTACCGCGTTTTCGGAATTTTCTTTGATTTTTCCGAACAATCGCGCCTGACCGTGATGAAGGCCGACATCGCCAACGAATGGCTGGAGATTGTCCGAAATATGCCTTACGATTCCGTCGGCACGCTCAACGGTTCGCCCCAAGGAATTCTTCCTGATTTCGCCACTACCACTCGGGGCGACTTTATTTTCAACGTTGAAATCATTCCGCGCTGGATTGACGATCCTTCCGACGGCCTGGCGCCGGTGGACGCCATTCCCACCGATTACAAAAAAATAGAAATCAAAGTTTCCTGCTCTTTTTGTTTTTCTCCTTCGCCGCTGAGTTTGGTTACCACGGTCAGCCCTCCCTACCTGGAAACGGCCGGCGATTTCGGCTTTCTTTTTATTGAAGTTTTTGACGCTTCGGGCCGAGCCGTGGCTCAAGCCGATGTCAGCGTCCGAAGCACCAACCTGGCGCCCCAGCGGACCATCAACACTTTCACCGATAATTCCGGTAAAATCCAAATTTTTGATTTGGCGCCGGCCATTTACAGTATTTACGTTTCCAAAAACGGCTATTCTTACGACGGCACCCTGGCGCCTAGCCAGGAAAATCCCAATCCGGTTAATCCCGATATGGCGGTTTCCCAGGGCCAGGTTTCCCAGTCAAGTTTTCAGATTGACCGGCTGGGTTCCATTCAAATAAGGACCAAAAGCGTCAATTGTTCTCCTTTCGGGAACGTCAATTTAGTTTTGGCCGGCAGCAAGCTGGTCGGCGCCAATCCCGATATTCTTAAGTATAATCCCCAAAATATTTCCACCGGCGCCGACGGTTCGGTTTTAATCGGCGATTTGGAATGGGATTTTTACAATTTGACTTTGGCTTCGGGTCAGGATTACGATTTGGCGGGTTCCCTGCCTTTGGTGCCGACCGTTCTCAACCCCGGCCAGAATTTGGTTATTGACATGATTTTGGCCACCAGTTCCGCCAACAGTTTGCTGGTTACGGTCAAGGACGCGCCTTCGGGCCTGCCTTTAAGCAACACCCAAGTCCGGCTTTACAAAACCGGTTTTGACGAGACTTTGACCACCGGCATCGGTTTTTTGAAGCAAACCGATTGGTTTGGCGGCCCGGGGCAGGCGGATTTTCAAGACCCGGCGAAATATTTTTTCGACGACGGATTTATTGACGCCGTTTCCATTCCCGGCAGTTTAAAGCTCAAAACCGACGAAGGCGGCAATTACTATCCTTCCGCTTCTTTGGTTTCTTCCACTTTTGACGCCGGCTCGGCCAGTTCCAGTTACACGAGTATTTTATGGCTGCCGTTGAGCCAGCCTCCGGAAACCGGCGCCACTTCCGTCAAATTCCAGTTTGCCGCCAATAATGACAAGGCCGTTTGGGAATTCAGCGGTCCGGACGGCACCGCCGGGACTTATTACGACGCCGTCGCCAACAATCTCAACAACGGGATTTACGGCGACAAGCGGTATTTTCGTTACAAAATTTTTCTTTCCACGGCCGTTTCCACTTCCTCTCCGTTGGTTTCCGATATTTCCGTGACTTTCGCGGCGGCTTGCGTTCCGTCGGGCCAGGTTTTGTTTCCGGAATTGGAAGCCGGCAATTACAATTTGACGGTCAGCCGGTCCGGCTACCAGGATTTCAACGATTCTTTTTCGGTGGCCGACCGGGGAACAAAGAAAATATCGTTATTGCCTATTTAAACAACCGTTATGAAAACGAATGAACGCCGCGGAGTTACTTTAATTGAAACCGTTTTATTGCTGGGCATTTCGGCCGCTATCAGCGTTTCTTTAGCCGTTTTGGCGTATAATTTTTTTTCTTACAGTCGAGCCGCCGGCGAACGGATTCAGGTTGAAAGCCAGATCCGCGGCTCGCTGGAGAAAATAACCGAAGAATTGAGAAGGGCCGCGCCTTCGGACGCCGGCGCCTATCCGCTTGTTTTTTTTTCCGACACGAATAACGACGGAAAGAAAGAGAGGGTGCGTTATTTTTTGGACGGCGAAATTCTTAAAAGAGGAATAATTCAATCCGCGGGCCAGCCGCCCGCTTACAATCTCGCCTCCGAGAGAATTACACTGCTGGCTAATTTCATAAAAAATTCTTCGGTTTTCAGCTATTACGACGGCACTTACAGCGGCAGCGGCCCTCCTTTGGTTTTTCCCGTTTCGGCCAGTGATGTCCGGTTAATCAAAATTTCTTTAACCATCGGCGTTGGCCAGGACCTTTTGAATTTAAACACAAATGTCGTTTTGAGAAGTTTAAGGGATTAGGTAATGTATGTTTAAACATTGGAATCAAGGTCAAATTCTTGTCATGATTTTAATCGGAGCCGCGGCTTTGGCGATTTTTTCCGTTGGCATTTTAAACTGGGCCAATATCAATTATCGGAGCGTCAAAAGTCTGACGGCCAAGGAAACGGCCTTCCACATAGCCGAAGCGGGCATTGAATATTACCGCTGGTATCTGGCTCATAACCCCGAAGATTACCGGGACGGCACCGGCGAACCCGGCCCTTACGTCCATAATTTTTTTGACAGTCGCGGCGAAATCATCGGTCAATTCAGTTTGGAGATAGTTCCTCCTTCTTCTGGCTCTTCGATCGTTACCATTACCTCCACCGGTTACACATCGGCTCAGCCCGCCAACAAAAGGAAAATCAAAGTCCGGCTGGCCATTCCTTCGGTGGCGCAATTCGCCATGGCAGCCAATGACAATATGCGTTTCGGCGCCGGCACCGAGGTTTTTGGGTCGATTCACTCCAATAAAGGCATCAGGTTTGACGGTTTGGCGCACAATCTGGTTAGCAGTTATCTTTACGACTACGACGACCCGGATCATGGCGGCCCCAATGAATTTGCCGTTCATACCCATGTTTCGCCGATTGATCCCTATCCCACGGCCAACTCCACTCCTCCTCCCCGGCCGGATGTTTTTATGGCCGGCCGGCAAGTCTCGTCGCCGCGGGTTGATTTTAACGGCTTCACCGCTGATTTGGCCGATTTGAAAAACATCGCTTCTTCTTCCAACGCTTATTTTCCGCCCTCCGGCGGTTTCGGCTATTACATTCGCCTGAACGTTAACGGCACTTTTGACGCTTACCGCGTTGTTTCATTGGTTGGGAGGCCGTCAAATTGCGGCAACGATACCTGGAGCATCGCTTCTACCACGCCTTTGATTCCCCGGAGCAATTTTCCTTTTCCTCCCAACGGCGTTATTTTCGTTGAAGACAATCTTTGGATTGACGGCCAGATTAATAACGCCAGGTTAACCGTCGCTTCGGCGGTTTTCCCGGAAGCCACTTCCACCAATTCAAGCATCACTCTCAATAACAATCTTTTGTTTTCCCAATATGACGGCACCGACGCTTTGGGTTTGATTGCCCAGAAGAATATCCAGATCGGGTTGAAAAGCCGGAACAATCTCCAGATTGATGGCGCCTTGATAGCCAAAAACGGCTGGGTCAGACGGATTTATTACAATAGCAGCTGCGGTCCGGAATATATCAGAAATTCAATCACTCTAAACGGCATGATTGCCACCAACCAGCGTTACGGCTTCGCCTATACCGACGGAACCGGCTACGCGACCAGAACCATCAATTACGATTCCAATTTGTTTTATCAGCCGCCTCCCTTTTTTCCCAAGGTTTCCAGTCAATATTCGATTATTTCCTGGGAAGAGATAAAATAGAAGTTTCATGTTCGCCTATTTGAAACAACCCGCTTTTGGAATTGATATCGGTTCTTCGGCCGTTTCGGTTTTGAAAATCGTCAAAAAAATAGGCCGCTTGGCTCTTGCCGGATTCCACCGCGCATCTTTGCCCGCCGGCTTGATTCGCGCCGGCCGGATTCAAGACGAAAAATATCTTTCCGAATTTATCAAAAAAGCCGCCGCCAACGCCCGACCGCTGTCTATCAAAGACGTTTTCGTTAATCTGGTCTTGCCCGAACAGGTTTCTTTTTTGCGGGTGGTGCAACTTCCCGAAATGGCCATTGAGGAAGTGACCGGCGCGATAAAATGGGAGATTGAAGCTAATATACCTTTTCCGATTGAATCGGTTTATTACGACTGGCGCGTTTTGGAATCAGTTCCGAAAGTCGGGCATCTTGACGTTTTGATCGCGGCCGCGCCCAAAGACGTCGTAGGATCTTACATTCGGACGGCAAAACGGGCCGGTTTTTATCCCAAGAGCGTTGAGATTGATTCTTTTTCCCTTTGCCGCTCTCTCGTTCCGTCTCTTTACGGCCGGGAGCCGGTTTTGATAGCGGAAGTTTTGCCGGTGCAGGCGACATTGGTCTTTTTTTCCGGCAACGCGCCGCGTTTTTCTTCCACGATTCCGCTATCGGGCAGACATTTCGCCGAAATGGCGGCTTCCGAATGGGATTCGACCGGTAAAATCAAAGTCGAAAAAATAACCGTTGACCGCCTCCCAAAAACCAAAGAAGCCAAGAAGTTTCCGGATGCCGAATCGGGCCCCGATGTCGAAACGGAGGGCAAAGACGATTCGATTTTCGCCAACTTTTTGATTGAGCAAATACGTTCTTATTTGGAATTCTACGAAAGCCATGCCGAACACGAGCATCAAAGCGGCTCGCCGGAGATAAAGAAAATTATATTGTGCGGCAACGGAATTTTTTCCGGCTTTAACCGACTTTTGGAAGAAAAAACAAAAATTAAAACGGAAATTGGCAACCCTTTCGTCAACGTTTCAAAAAATCCGAGCGCCGACTTTTCTTTAATATCGGTTGAAGAATCTCTGGAGCTGGCTAAAATTTTGGGCTTGGCCGCGAGGGATTATATCGCATGATAAACCTCAATCTTCTTCCCGAAAAAGAGAAAAATGATTTGAATCTGGACTTATGGCGCCGGCTGATTTTGGTTTTTGTCGCCGCTGTTTTGACGGGACTGGGACTCTTTTCGTCCATTTTAGTAGGCGCGAACCTGTATTTATTAAAGGAGCTTGAAGAATCGTCGGCCTTGCTGTCTTTGCATCGCCAATTGCCGCTCGGACGGGAAATCAAAGAGATTGAAGAACGGCTGGCCGCGGCCAGTCAGAAGTTGAATCAGATCGCGGAAGTAAGAAAACGGATATCGCCCAAGTCGTTCATTTTTCTCGAAATCGCCTCAATGCTTCCGGAGAAAATCCGTGTCGTTTCCCTGAGTGTTAAAAGCGGGGGCTTGGTGGAATTGGCCGGTTTCGCCCAAGAGCGGGCGGCGCTTCTTTTTTTCAAAAAATCCCTGGAAGAAAACGAAAAGGTTTCCGATTTGAATTTTCCCTTGGTTAATTTGCTGAAAGAAAAAGACATTGAATTTACCCTGTCGTTTAAAGTGGCCGCGTCGAATTAGCGATTCGACGCGGCCATCCCGAGGCCGAAGGCGGCCGAGGGATCTCTCAATAAAATGGAAGAAAAACGATTCAAATTGAAATTTTTCGCAGCCGTTTTTTTTGCCGTCGCGACGGTTTCGGCGTTTTGGTTTTTTATTTCTTCTCCCTTGGCGGAAAGAGCCGAAAAATTCGTTCTGGATCTGGAGCGTTCGCGGGAGCTTTTGGCCGCCCTGAATCAGAAAGAGGCCCGTTTCGCGGAACTGAAAAATTTGAATTCGGAAGTTGAAAGCGAATTTCCCGCGTTGGAACAAACGGTTCTTTCCGAGAAAAATATCCTTGAATTCGTGGTTTTGCTGGAAGATTTAGCCAGGTCTTCCAAGGTCGTTTTGGCCATTGACCCGCCGGCTTCCGCTTCCGGTCGCCAGGGCGAAAGTTTTCGGATTTTGACTTTCCGCCTGAACGTTTGGGGCGGTTTTCCGAATTTTTTCCAATTTTTCCGCTCGTTGGAGAATCTTGATTTTTGGGCCAATATCGAGGAGGTGAAAGTCGCCGTCATTGACGATTTTTCTTTGCCGGTCGGCCCCAGATTTGGGGGACTTGCGGCCAACGATGTTTCGGCGATCATCGTTCTTAACGTTTTTCTCAGCGATTAAAATTATGCCCGGTGGCGGAAATTCGGCAGACTTGTCCGTCGCGGGCAGACAAGAAAAATAACCAACTTCACTACCCGGGACAAAAATTAAACAAATTAGAATCGAATCGGAAATTAGGCGATTATTAAGTCGAATTTCTGCCACCAATCATGTCGTCAACAATCAACGAGTCGTTATCTCGGTCGGAAAGATTTAAATTCTTTCTTTTTGAAAAAGCGGATTGGATTTCCTTTTTCCTTATTTTTATTTTCGTTTTCGCGGGATTTCTGTTTTTTTATTTCAAAGCGCTGCTGGTGGTCAGTTCTCCCCCGGCAATAACCCGGATTCAACTGCCTCTTGACCAGGAACTCTGGCGGATAATTTTAAACGACATCAATCAGCGCCGTTCTCTTGATTCCGCGCCCGGGATCGCGAGAGACATTTTTAGATGAGAATATGATTTTAACCAAGCGTCGTGCCTTTTTTGTTTCCATTTTGGGCGGCCTTTGTCTGCTGTATTTGGTTTTCCGGCTTTTTGACTGGCGCCAGTCCATTGAGATTTTGAAAGTTTTTTCGCCGACCAAATTCCTGATCTTCTTTTTAGCCGCGCTTTTCACTCAATCGCTCCACGCCTTCCGGCACAAGCTGATTTTAAGATTCTACCGCCAGAACGTCGGCTTTTTCAGGATTTTTGGGGCGCGGCTGGCGGGATTTTCGCTGTCTTATCTGGTTCCTTCGGCTACGCTGGCCGGCGAGCCGCTTCGGGGGCATCTTCTCGCCCGAGACGGCGTTGATTCCCGAATCGGTTACGCTTCCGTCATCTTGGATAAATTTTGGGAATTGGCGTTCAATTTCATTCTTATGGCGTTATTTTTGTTTTTGGGTTTTTTGGCCCATAAAACTTCTTCGGGGATGATGCTGGCCGTTTTGGCGGCCGCTTCTTTGTACGCGGTCGCTTTTTATCTCTTTTATTCGCGGCTCAGCCGCGCCAAAGGATTTTTCAGCGTTCTTTTCCGGGTTTTGAAAATCAGCCGGCTGTTGAAGCGGTTCGATAATCTTGAAGAAAAGATATTGGAAGTAGAGAAAGAGGCCTCGACTTTTTTAAAGGAAAAAAAAGGCGAATTTTTCGGGGTTTTTTTTCTTTCGCCCTTTGTTTATTTCGCTTGGCTCGGCGAGATTTGGCTATTGGCTTATTTTCTGGGCGTCAATTTGGATTTTTTTGAAGTTGTTTTGGTCCAATTCTTTTTGGGTTTGGCGACTTTGGCGCCGGTCTCCGGCGGCTTGGGATTTTTGGAGGCCGGTTCCGCGGCCGCTTTCGTCCTTTTGGGATTTCAGGGCGCCGGAGGCCTGTCTTTTTCCATCCTTCAAAGAATCAAGGACTTGATTCTGACGGCCATCGGTCTTTTGAGCTTCCTATATTTCGGAATCAAGAGAGGCATTTCTTTTTGATTATTCTGGCGATTTTGAAAGCGGCTTTTGGCTCGGCGATGCGCCGGGCGTTTTTTTTGAGCGTTTTGAGTTTTTCCGGATGTTTCATCAGGGTCATGATTTTCATGATGATTTGGCGGCTGTCCAGAGCCCAAAGAGCGGCGCCGTTCTCCGTCAGCCAGTTGGTATTAGCTTCCTCCTGTCCCGGTATGGGATTGACGATGATAAGGGGCAATCCCATGGCGGCCGCTTCGGAAACGGTAATGCCGCCGGGTTTGGAAATCAAAACATCGGATACTGCCATCAGCTCTTCAATATTTTTGGTCCAGGAAAAAACCTGAGGAACGAATTCCCGGTTGGCTTTGGCGAATCCTCGGATTTTTTTATGAAGGTTTTCGTCTTTGCCGCAAATGGCGATGATTTGCAGTTTTTCTTTGAATTTTTTTAAAACGCGCAAAATTTCCAGGATATTGATGCTCCCGAAAGAGCCGGCGTAAAGCAGAACGGTCAGTTTGTTTCTTCCAAGTCCGAGTTTTTCGGCAAGTCCCCGCCGGTTGAACTTCCGGGAAAAAACGGGATCAATCGGGATGCCGCAAATATGGATATTTTTTCGGGAGATGCCGCAACGCTCCAAATCCCAAGCCATTTCTTCGGTGGCGACGAAATAATTAAGGTCGTCTGTTTTGCCGATAACCCAGATAAGATGAACTTTATAATCCGTAATTATCACTTCCAGGGGGCAATTGATTTCTTTTCTTTTTTTCAGGTCAAGCGCGATGGCCGCCGGCATCGGGTGGGTGGCGATAACGGCGTCGGGTTTCTCGGTTTTTAAAAGTTTGACGAAATCCGGGGCGCCGATTTTCAGAAACGGCAGGTATTTTCGGAAGCTGCCGACTTCTCCGAATTGAATGTTCAGAAAACCGTAAATTTCGGGCAGCCGTTTGGCGAGTTCCGTGTAGCCGCGGCCCAGAACGCCGCGGACAGTCGGACCGGCGTAATCCAAGAAATCAACCCTTTTTATTTCCAGACGGCCGCCGCCGACCATTTCCAGGGCTTTTTCCAGGGCTTCGGCGGCTCTGATGTGGCCGGCGCCGGAGCGCTGGGAAACTATTAAAATCTTTTTCGTCATTTATTTGAAATAGTTTTATAAATATCCAATAATTTTTTCGCCTGATTTATGTCTGAAAAATTTTCGGCGATTTTTTTGGAATTGTCGGAGAATTTCCGCCAAAGCTCGCCGTCGTTCAAAATTTTCAGGATGGCCCGGGCGAACGCTTCGGGCTTCTCTTCAAAAACCGTGTAGCCGTTTTGCTCATTTTCCAGCATTCCCGCGTAGGCTTCGTCTTTCAAGGCGACGATGGGCAAGCCCAGCGAGGCCGCTTCCATTATGACCAGACCCTGGGTGTCGATTTTTGAGGCGAAAAGAAAAATTTTGGAAGCGAGGTACGCCTGAATCGTTTCTTCTCGGGGAATCCGGCCGGTAAAAATCAGGCGGTCGCCAAAGTTCCCTTTTTCGGCCATTTTTTCTATTTCCGGTTTCAGCGGCCCTTCGCCCACCAGCATCAGCTTTGCTCGCGGTTCTTCGGTGGCAACCAATCCGAAGACCTCAATCATAAATAAAATATTTTTCTCCGGAGTCTGGCGTCCAACGTAAATCAAAACCTTGTCTTCCGGTTTAATGCCGCGCTTTTCGGCCCAAAGAGGGTCTTTCTTTGCCGATTTAAATTGCCGCAAATCCAGGCCGGTCGGCAGGACGTGAATCGGCCGGCGCACTCCGTAATTTTCCAGCAGTTTTTTGATTTTCGGCGAAGGCGCGATGACGGCCGAATGCTTATTGAGGAAAAATCGCGTGTAGGACGTCACGGCCCTGGCGGCGATTCGATTGTTTTTACAAAGCCAGGTTTTGGCGTATTCCGGATAAAGAATGTGGTATTGGTTGACGGCCGGAACGGCTAGCCGTCGGCTTACGGCTTTGGCGAGCCAGCCGGCCGTAAAAGGAGTGTGGGAATGGCAGACATCCAGTTTAAGGGAAGCGATTTTGGAAACCGCGCCGGGCCCAAAAAACAGCAGGCGGGCCTCGGGCGATTTTTGGACTTTGACGGAAGGGAAGCGGAAGATTTTCGGAGAGATGTCTTTGTGGCCGGGGAACTTCGGCGCGAAAACGAAAACTTCTCCGCCCAGTTCTTCCAGTTTTTTCCGGAAAGTGTCAATGGCGATTTCCGTTCCGAAGTTGATGGGGAAATAAGTATCGGTGAAAAAGCCAATGCGCATTTGTTTTTGACTAACGACTGATGACAAATGACTAACAACAAAAGTCGCGAGTTGTTGGTTTTAATAATCTCTAATCTCTAAATCCCAATCTCTAAACAATCTCAAATATCTCCGCCAAAGACGGATCCGCCTCGGGCGGAAAAATCTAAAAAGTTTTGGATTTGAAACATTTGAATTTTGAATTTGTTTAGAATTTAGAGATTCTAAAGTTGTTAGTCGCAAGTTGTTAGTCGTAAGTCAAATCAGAAGTGATTCGTATATCTTTTTCAGCTTTTGCCCGATGACCGGCAGGTCGTGTTCTTCGGACATTTTCAGGGCGCTTGCGACAAGGCGGTCCCTTAATCCCCCGTTTTTTAAAAGTTCGTCCAGATATCCCGCCAGTTCGGCGTCGTTTTTGGCCAGCAGGGCGTTTTCTCCGTGTTTCAAAAAATCGGCGTAAGGCGGCAAATCGCGGGCCAGTATTATTTTCCCGGCGGCCGCCGCTTCAATCAGGACCATGCCTTGGGTTTCGTTCCAGCTGGGGTACAAAAATATGTCTCCGGCCGCGAAAAGATTCCATATGTCTTTTCTGTAGCCCAAAAATTTAAAATTCGGCGGCGGATTGGTTAAGGCCTTTCGTATTCTGTGGTCGGGAACCAGCCAGCGACTATATTCTTTGCCGGCCCAGAAAAAATTGAATTCGGGGAAATGGCGGGCGATTTTGATGAAGCTGACAATGCCTTTGCGGAAGAAAATGTGACCGACGCCGAAAATGGCGATTTCGCCATTTTTCAAGCCCAGCTCTTTTCTGAAAGCGGTTCGGAACTTTTCCAGATTTTGAGGATTGAATAATTTTCGGTCAACTCCGTTGGACAACACTTCAATTCGGTTTCGCAGCCCGTAATTTTTCAAGATATTTTTGGTGTCGGCGGAGACGGCAATCAACAAATCCGCTCTTCGGTAGAAAAATTTTAAAATTCTCTTGACGAGCGGAGCGAAAGCGTTGCTGAAAATGAAGGAATCTCGGCCGTCTTCCATCGTGCTATGGGCATGGATGACGGTTTTTATTCCGGCGCGCCCGGCCTTTTTCGCCCAACATAAAGATTTCGGCCCCAGGGAGTTGATATGCAGTATGTCGTAAGGCTTGTCGTCTGGGTTGGTCGTGAAATCAACGCCGGCGAATTTAAGGGCTTTTGATAAATTTCCAAACGATTTACCGATTCCGGAAAATCTCAAGGCGTTTTTTCCTTCCTGGAAAAGGCATATTCTCATAGCACTTCCATTATACCTCTTTATCGTCGCTCAATAAACCCCGCTTTCTTAATTTCCGGTGGTAGTTTACGGCGAATCTGTGGGCTTGGTCGCGGATTCGCAGTAACAATAATTTCAATTCCGTCGGAAGGGAATTTACGCTCCGGGGCTTTTTGAAGCGCCGGACGTGCAATTCATTTTTTCCTTTGGCCAAGGCCAGAACGGGAATTTTCAAGCCCGCGAATTTTAAAATTTTTTCCGCGGCGTTCAGTTGCGGCTTTCCGCCGTCAATCAGAATCAGGTCCGGTAAAAGCCAATCCGCGCGGTAAATCCTGCGCCTGATGATTTCTCTCATCATCGCCGGATCGTCCTTGCGGCCGGCCGATTTAATCTTGAATCGCCGGTAATCGGCGGGGCTCGCCTCGCCTTTTTTAAAAACGACCATCGCGCCGACCGAATATTTGCCGGAAATGTGGGAAATATCGTAAGCCTCAATTCGCTTGAAATCCCTTCCGGTCCCCAGCAATTTCCGCATAATTTCGTTGATTTCCGGCCAGTTCGCCGGTTCGTTTTTCGCGAATAAAACTTTTTTGTGGGAAAAAATTTTTCGCAGATTTTCAATTTGGTCGCGCAGCATCGCGGCTTTTTCAAAATTTTCTTCGACGGCCGCTTTTTTCATTTCCCGGCCTAAATCCGAGGCCAGTTTTTCTTTTTTTCCGGCCATGATTTTTTTGAGAGCGGCGATGTTTTTCCGGTACCGCTTCAGCTTTTCCTTAAAATTCCGCTGTTTGGCGGCGAGTTCCGGCGCGAGGCAGCAGACGCCGAGGCATCGGCCTATTTCGGCGTTGAGGCACGGCCGTTTGTGAAA
>CAZICC010000014.1:0-12077 GCA_964537645.1 uncultured Candidatus Saccharibacteria bacterium
GCTCGAGATTGGATTGAATAAAAGGGATAGACGGGTGCGCTCCAAAACTACCTTCGCTTGAAACCCCCAAATCAACACCCACGATTTCCATGGCGGCATACAGCTTTGCTCGCGCGGCTTCCAATTGATTGCCGGCTCTTTTGATGTCCCTTGTAAAGGTGCCGAATTTGTCGGAGTTAAATTGTTTTGGAACAACAATTTCAACACCAAGATGTTTTTTAAACAATGGCGCGATTACGCGCTCTTTCTCATGCATCGTAGCTATTACCAGTTTTCTGCCCTTGAATAGAGATGAATTTCGCATAGTCAATTATTTCAAAAGCTCGTCGCTCGTTACTCCCAACGCTTGGGCTACTTTCTCAATGGCGGCAAGCGCGGGATTGCCTTTGCCCGCTTCAATATTGCTCATTTGAGCGCGATCAAGCCCGACTGCGCGGCAAATGTCGCCTTGCGACATTTCTTTTTGTTCGCGTACGCGCTTGATATTTTGTCCAAGTTTTTTCGTTGGGGTTTTCATATTCACAGATGTATTATAGCCAAATAATGGCTTACCGGAAGGCGCGGAACCGGCGGACCAGCCAGACGGAAAAAATTCCGACAACCGCGCCTGCCAAAATGTCCGACGGCCAGTGGATGCCGGCAAAAATCCTGGCGAACGCCATTAAAGCGCTGATGGCCAAAAAAACAATTCCCAATCTTTTGTTGTGATAATAAACCGCCAGCGAAAAAGCGAAAAAGAAAGCGGCGTGGCCGGAGGGAAAAGACGCTTCCGCGCCCTTGTCAATCAGCAAATTGACCGGATTTTCCACGTAAGGCCTGGGGCGGTGATGCAAAAACCTGATTAAAGCCGTGATGCCGAGCCGCGAAACGACCGCCGACAAAAAAACGCCGGCGAAAATTACCGCCTTTTTTGAAATCGCGGCGCGCTTCCGCCACAGAAAGAACAAAAAAGCGGCAATCA
Organism: uncultured Candidatus Saccharibacteria bacterium; assembly: GCA_964537645.1. GTDB lineage: Bacteria > Patescibacteriota > Minisyncoccia > CAZICC01 > CAZICC01 > CAZICC01. Next base: position 962 of record CAZICC010000014.1, read on the forward strand.
TCAGATAGCCGCTCCAATTGGCGAAAAAAACGGCTATGCCGTCAATGATTTCCGAAGCCAGGGCGTATTGATTAAATAAATGAAACAAATAATAATCCATTATCTGAAATTCAAAATTCAAAAGGCAAAAGTCAAAAGTTCAATCCAAAAGTCAAAATTTTTTACTTTTAGATTTTAACTTGTAATTTTGACTTTTGACTTTTGATTTAAATTAGCAAAGTTAAAACTTTCGCCAGTTTGCCCGGGTCGTGGCGCAAAAATCCGTGCCGGCGCAAAAAATCCCCGACGAGGACCGTCGGCCGGCGGCCGGTAAAATTTTCCTTGTCGTATTCCACAAAATCCGCCCGTTCCTCGCTGTACTTTTTCAGCCGGCTGAAACTGGGTTTTTTGGCGTTAACGATGAAATAATCCAGCGTTCCGGCGCCCAGGTAATTTTCAACCGCCTTGAGGAAATCGGAGGCGCGAAAACCGCTGGTCTCCCCGAATTTGGTCATCAAATTGCAGACGTAAACTTTTCTGGCTTTTGATTTTTTGATGGCGCGAGGGATATCTTTTACCAGCAGATTGGGCACGACCGAAGTGTAAAGGTCGCCAGGCCCGATGACGATTAAATCGGCCTCTCTGACGGCTTTAAGCGCCTTGTCGTTCGCCCGGCCGGCCGGGCTCAAATAAACCTCTTTGATTTTCAGCCAGCCGTCGTGCTTGGGAACATCAATATTGGTTTCGCCCCTGATTTCCCGGCCGTTTTCCAGGCGGGCCACGAGTTTTACCTTGTTCAGAGTCACCGGAATAACCTCCCCTTTGACCGAAAGGAGTTTGGCGGCCTCTTCAATGGCGCGGGAAAAATCGCCGGTCAGGCGCTCCAACGCCGCGATGAACAGATTGCCGAAAGTGTGGCCGGCCAGCCCCTCGCCTTCCGAAAAACGGTAATTGAAAAGGTTGCAAAGCGTCGCCCCCGGGCTGGCCGAAAGGGCAACCAACGCCCGACGGATATCGCCCGGCGGCAGGATGCCGAATTCTTCCCGCAGCATGCCGGTGGAACCCCCGTCGTCGGCCATGGAAACAATCGCCGCGAGAGCATGCGGATATTCGCGCAGTCCCGAAAGAACCGTGAAAACTCCGGTACCGCCGCCGATAACGACTATTTTTTTTCTTGATTTATTCATCGGGGTTGACATATTTCCACTTTTAAACTAACATAGAAAAACTTAAATTTCAATCGGTTGTTTTTCGCTCTTTAAAATTTCTTGCGGAGGCGACTAAATGGAACGAAACGAAAAAAAATTGAAAGAATTGATTGAAAAAATCAGGAACGATTTCCGAAGCGCGGCAACGAACGAAGAAAGCGTCAAAATTATCCGACCGAACCACGGCAACGGCAGCGTTTATATTGACGAAAAAGCCGTCATTGAAAGCAACGCACTGATTATGCCGGGGGTTTGCGTTTTCGGAAAAACGGTTATCGGCAAAAACTGCACTATCTGGCCCAATTCCGTAATTATTGATTCCAAAATCGGCGAGAATTGCGAAATAAAATCTTCCTGGATAGTCGGAGCGGAAATCGGCAAAAACGTCATCATCGGGCCGTTCGCCAACATCCGGCCGGGAACGATTGCCCGGGACGACGCGACTATCGGCACGGCCGCGGAAATCAAAAATTCCGTCATCGGAGAAAATTCCAAAGTTCCCCATCATTGCTATATCGGCGACGCCATCTTGGGAACAAACGTTAATTTTTCCGCCGGCGCCATTACCTGCAACTACGACGGAAAGAAAAAACATAAAACCGACATCGGCGACAACGCCTTCATCGGTTCGGGCGTGGAAATCATCGCCCCGCGAACTATAGGCAAAAACGCTTACGTCGCCGCCGGCTCGGTGGTAACCAGGGACGTGCCCGATAACGCTCTCTACATCTGCCGGGGGCCGAAAAAACCGAAAATCGTTGAGGATTGGAATGTGGATTAAAAGGCAAAAAGAAAAAAAATCAGACGAAAAAAACTGGGCTAAATAAGCCCAAAAATCAAAAAAACCGAGGACAACCTCGGTTTTTTCAATTTCTATTCCACCGTCACCGATTTCGCCAAATTTCTTGGTTTATCCACGTCATGCCCCTTCATTGTTCCGACATAATAGGCGAAAAGTTGCAGAGGGATGACGTTCAGAATCGGGCTTAACATTTCTATGGTTTTTGGAACGTAAATCACTTCGTCGGCCAGTTTGCCGATTTTTTTGTTGCCCTCGGTGGTCAGGGCGATGATAGGGCCGCCCCGGGCCCTGATTTCCTCCATATTGGAAACCATTTTTTCGTAAACCGAATCAACCGGCGCGATGAAAACCGAGGGAAAATCTCCGTCAATCAGGGCAATCGGGCCGTGCTTCATCTCCCCGGCGCCATAACCTTCGGCGTGGATATAAGAAATCTCCTTCAGTTTGAGGGCGCCTTCCAGGGCGGTGGGGAAATTATATTTCCGGCCCAGATAAAGAAAATTTTCCGCGCCTTTGTATTTTCGGGCGATTTTTTTTATCCGGGGCGCGGTCTTCAGAATTTTTTTGATTTTATCGGGAATGTCCCGCAGCGCCGCGGCTATCTCTTTCCCCTGGGCCAAAGACATCCGGCGCTGGCGCCCCAAAAACAAAGCCAAAAGCGCCAGAACCGCCAGTTGCGAAGTAAAGGCCTTGGTGGAGGCCACGCCGATTTCCGGGCCGGCGTGATTGTAAACTCCCGCCGCGGTATCGCGGGCGATGGTTGAACCGACGGTATTGACTATGCCCAGCGTCAGGGCGCCTTTTTCCTTGGCCTCTCTCAAAGCCGCCAAGGTGTCGGCTGTCTCGCCTGACTGGGAAATCGCCAGAAAAGCCGTATTTTTGTTTATCACCGGCTGGCGGTACCGAAACTCGGAAGCGATGTCCACCTCAACCGGAATGCCGACGTTTTCCTCTATCATGTATTCGCCGACCAGGCCCGCGTAAGCGGCCGTGCCGCAAGCCGAAATAAGAATCCGGTCAATTTTCGCCATCTTGCCTTTGACTTGTTCCAGGCCGCCGAGCTTCGCCAGGCCTTCGGCCGGAATCAGCCGGCCGCGCAAGCTGTTTTCCACGGATTCGGGCTGTTCGAAAATTTCTTTGAGCATGAAATGAGGAAATCCGCCTTTCTGGGCTTCCGCCAAATCCCAGCCCAAAACCTGCGGCTCCTTGCTGACGGCCCTTTGCGACAAATCCAAAAAATTGACGCCGTCCGGACCAATAACCGCGATTTCGCCGTCGTTCAGGTAAACGACTTTTTTGGTGCGGCCCAAAATGGCGGAAGCGTCCGAGGCCACTATATGTTCGCCGCTTCCCATTCCCACGATTAAAGGGCTTGAGGAGCGGGCGGCCACCATTTTCCGAGGGTCTTTTCCGGAAATCGCCGCCAGACCGTAAGTGCCCCTGATTTTTTTCAACGCCTGCAAAACGGCCTCTTCCAGATTGCCCCGGAAAAATTCTTCAACCAAATGTGGAAGCACTTCGGTGTCGGTTTCGGAACGGAACTTGTGGCCCCGGCCTTGAAGCCACTCCTTCAGGGGTTTGTAATTTTCAATAATGCCGTTGTGGCAGACCCAAATGTCGCCGCGGCAGTCGCGATGCGGATGGGCGTTTTTCTCGGACGGCTTGCCGTGGGTGGCCCAACGCGTGTGAGCGATTCCCAACGTTCCCTCGTAATTGCCGCCGGCTTTTTCTTTAAGTAAATTAACCCGACCGACCGATTTGGCGACTTTGATTTTTCCGGCCTCGTCAAAAACGGCGAAACCGGCCGAGTCGTAACCCCGGTACTCCAGACGCTCCAGCCCTTCCAGTAAAATCGGAAGGGCTTTTTTATCGCCCAAATAGCCGACTATTCCGCACATGCCCATTTTCTCAAAATTTTCAAGGTTGCTTTGGGCGACCGCCGAAAATTTTGTTAGAAAATCGAGCGCCCCGCACCAACCGCGCGCAAAGTAAAGAATAATTTCAAACAAATCCGTTAGGCGGTACAGTCCGAATAAACTATGGAACTATCAAAAGCATGACACGGTTTGGCGCGGGGTACCGATTTCGTTTAAAAAATATCTATGCCTTCAAAATAACAAATAAAAAGCGCTATTTCAAGTAGCGCCTTTTCGCCGCGTTATGTTTCTCCAACGTTTCGGAGAAAATAGTTCTGCCGTCCGGCGCGGAAAGGTAATACCAGTAGGGATTTTCTTGAGGAAAAATCGCGGCCCCGAGCGCCGAAATGCCCGGATTGGAAACGGGGCCAGGCGGCAAACCTTTGTAAATGTAAGTATTGTAAGGCGAATTTATTTTTTTATCTTCGGCGGTAATGGGCAAGCATTCCCTGTTTTCGCGGACTTTGATGTAACAAATGGTGAAATCAACGTCCAATTTCATTCCCACCCCCAATCGCTTCCATAAAATCCCCGAAACTAACGCCCGATCCCTTTCGGATTTCACTTCCTTTTCAATAAGAGAAGCCATTACCACCACGTCGTAAATTTTTTTCTTTTGCCTTTCTATTTCGGCGCGCCATTCCGGAACCAGTTTTCTGTCAAAATTATCCAGAAATTTTTTAACGACCGCCTCGGCCGGACTATCCGGCCAAAAACGGTAGGTATCGGGAAAAAGAAATCCTTCAAGCGAGGCCTCGGCGGGCGCGTCTTCCAAAAAATCGTAAGAAATCTCCTCGGAGGCGTTCTTGAGCATCCCCACCGTAAAAACCGAAAGATTTTGAGCCGAGGCAATGCCGGCCGCCAGCAAGTTGCTTTCAATTTGCCGGAGATTAAACCCTTCGGGAATGGTGACCAATATTTCTGGTTTCGGCGAAGGCAAGGGGCGGGTCAACCCGCCGGCCAGAAACCGCAAGCCCAAACCAAAAATAAGACCCGAGGTCAAAAAAACAGCCAGGAAAATAATTTTTTTATCCAACTTCATTAATCCTAAAATCTCTAAATCCTAATATCTAATTTCTAATATTTGAGGTTGTTTAGAGATTAAAATTTTGAAATGAGAGATTAAATATTACAATCGGGCGCTGTGAAGTTTGATGCTTTGGACGATTCCCAGGCACAAAGCCATCAACATCAGATTGGAACCGCCGTAACTGACGAACGGGAGAGAAACGCCGGTAATCGGCAGAATACCCAAGTTCATTCCGGCGTTGATGAAAACCTGGACTATCAGCAGGATGGAAAAGCCGATTATGAAAAAACGGGAAAAATTATTGGGCGCCTCTCCGGCCAGCCTGAAAAGGCGCCAAAAAATGACAAGATACAATCCTAAAAGGAAAGACGCCCCCACGAATCCCCATTCTTCGGCTATCGCCGCGAAAATAAAATCGGAGTGGGCTTCGGGCAAGAAACCCAACCGCGCCTGACTGCCGTGACCCAATCCTTTCCCCCAAAGGCCGCCCGAGCCGATGGCGATTTTTGACTGCAAAATATTGTATCCGGCCCCAAGACGGTCGGATTCCGGAGCTAAAAAAGTAACAATTCGCTGTTTCTGGTAAGGCGCCAGGAAAAACTGCCATCCGACCGCCAACACCAGTAAAAAAAGCGCGGTTAAAACCAGAAAGTGCCGGATTTTGATGCCGGCCGCTATGGTCACGCCAAGCCATATGAAAAACAAAATGGAAGCCGAGCCGAGATCGGGCTGCGTCAAAACGAGAAACACCAAAAAGCCGGCATAACCCCCGGAGACAACGATATGCCTGACGCGCCAGATTTCAATATGGCGGCCGGAAAAATATTTGGCGAGAAGCGCGAGTATCGCAAATTTGGCAATCTCCACGGGCTGGATTTTGAAAAACCCGAAATCAAGCCAGGAGGCGGCGCCCCGCACTTCCGTTCCCAAAAACAAAACGGCGGCCAGGCCGAACACCGCCACGCCGTAAATAAACAAAATGACCGAAGAATAATTCCTTAAAAGCCGGTAATCAAAGAAAGAGAAGAAAAAAACGGCCGCGGCGGCGGCTCCGGCCCAGATAATCTGGCGGGAGAAATAATCTTTTTGCTGATTAAGAGAAAGACCGTAAAGAGTCAGAAGCCCGATGCTTATCAATAAAAAAACGGCTCCCAACATCAGCCAGTCAAGTTGTTTCAAAATCGCAAACATGTAAACCCTACTGACTGTAACGCCTCAGGAAATTTTCGTCGGAAAAAACATCGGTTTCCACGAGAACCAATTGTTGGCTGACCTCGCCCGTAAACTTGAAAGGCCAGGCGAGTTTAAAGAAACGCTCTTCTCCGCCTGCCACGGTGAAAAGTTCCGTTTTGTTCACGGCCAACGCTTCCCGATTGGCGCCGAGTATCACCGCCTTTACCGTCAAACGATGAAAACTGAAATTTGAAGCGTTGATTGCCAGGCCCGTCAGTTCGGCAAAGCCGGTTTCCGGCGGCTTGAGATGACGGAAAACGACATTGCGGCTCTTCAAATCAAAACCCGCCAAGTCTTTTAATTTTTGCCATTTTATTTCCCTGGTCGGCGAGAAGCTCGCCTCCAGGCGCGCGATGGGACGCCGAGAAGTAAAATTATTTTCAATCAAAACCGTGTCGGCGGCCGGTAAAATGAAATATTTTCCGCTCCGGCTGCCGAGAAGCGCGCCATCGCTGTCAAAGGCCTCAAATTTGTATTCAAAAGAGGCCGCGCCCCAGCTCAAATTCGGATTGCGAATCTGCGTCGCGACATCGTAGATGAATCCGCCCCCCGCCAGAACGCCGACCGGAAAGGCTTTTTTCCAGACGACTTCAAAAGGTTTTAAATCAAAAAGTTCGCAGGGAAGGCAAGGAGGATTGGGGCCGTCGCATTGCCGGACCTGGTCAACGCAAGGCGAAGGGGCCGGCTTAACGGCCAAAAAAACAGCGACCAATACCAATCCGAAAAGGGCGAAATAAATAGAAGCGATGATGATTTTTTTTCTTTGTCGCTTGCCCATATCCGGTAGTAGAAATTCGACCTAATAATCGTCGAATTTTTAATTGAATTCTAATTCGTTTAGTTTCTGTCCCAAGTAATGAAATTAACCATTTTTTATTTTGTTTGCCTGCCGATAGACAGGCAAACCTGTCGAATTTTCACTACCGGGCATAATATTTTCCAGTATAGCCCAAAAATCGAAGAAAATCAAAAAAGCGCTATTCTGGCGATACCTACTTTCCCTTTTGAGTATCATCGGCGTCGCGGCGTTTGATGACCCTGTTCGGAATGGGAAGGGATAGTGCCGCCGCGCTGTGGTCGCCAGAATAGCGCCTTCTTGATTTTATGCGGGGTAAAACGGAACCAGCAGGTTGAAACGATTTATTAGTACTGCTCGGCTCAATCCGTTGCCGGACTTACACCTGCAGCCTATCAACCTCGTAATCTCCAAGGAATCTGCGATACCTAATCTTGAGGCCTGCTTCGCGCTTATATGCTTTCAGCGCTTATCAGTTCCGAACATAGCTACCCGGCGGTTCCGCTGACGCGAAAGCCGGTACACCAGAGGTTCGTTCATCTCGGTCCTCTCGTACTAGAGATGAGTCCTCTCAAGTATCAACGCCTGCGGCAGATAGAGACCAACCTGTCTCACGACGGTTTGAACCCAGCTCGCGTATCTTTTTAATTGGCGAACAGCCAAACCCTTGGAAGCTTCTCCACCTCCAGGATAGGATGAGCCGACATCGAGGTGCCGAACCGCTTCGTCGATATGGACTCTTGGAAGCGACCAGCCTGTTATCCCCAGGGTAACTTTTATCCGATGATCTCCGGCCTTTCTACAAAGGACCGTCGGTTCACTAAGTTCTGCTTTCGCAACTGCGCGGCTCGCCAGCCTTGCAGTAAAGCCGGCTTGTGCCTTTACACTATCGGCGCGATTTCCATCCGCGCCTAGCCGACCTTATAAACGCCTCCGTTACGCTTTAGGAGGCAAGCGCCCCACTTAAACTGCCCACCAGACACTGTTCCAATCGCGTTTGGCGCGACCGGTTAGAATTTAAATCTTGAAAGACGGGTGTTTCATTGGCGGCTCCAGCCGCCCCGAAAGGCGGCTTTCAAAGCCTGCCCGCTACGCTACGCATCCAAGACCTAAAGCCAATGTCAAGCTGCAGTAAAGCTCCTGGGGTCTTTTCGTCTTGCCGCAGGTACCCAGCATCTTCGCTGGGATTGCATTTTCACCGGGCTCCTCGTTGAGACAGTCCCCCAGTCGTTACGCTTTTCATGCGGGTCTGAACTTACCAGACAAGGAATTTCGCTACATTAACACGGTTATAGTTACCGCGGACGTTCATCGGTGCTTCGGGCCTCAGCGCTGCCTTATTGCTAAAACAGCACCTCCGCCGTTAACATTCCGACACTGGTCAAGCGTCAGCCCCTATACATCATCTTACGATTTAGCAGGGACCTGTGTTTTTGTTAAACAGTCGCTAGGGGTACTTTAGCTGCGGTCGCCTTGCGGCGACAGGCCTTATCGCGAACTTACGGCCGCTTTTTTGCCGAGTTCCTTAACGAGGAATCACCCGTTCGTCTTGGGCTTCTCGCCCTGCCCACCTGTGTCGGTTTACGGTACGGCTTTCCCGCCAATTAATCCTTAGAGGATTTTCTTGGGAACTTGCTCATCCGGGTTCGCTCCGGCGAACCGGAACTTCCCGGCGATTCTTGCGGTATGCGTCTCCCGGATTTGCCAAAGAGACCCGCTTAAACCGCCGACGGAAATTCAATAATCCGCCCGGACTACTAAGTTCCGTCCCCCCGTCGGATTGACGAGAAAGGGCCGGAATATTAACCGGCTGTCCATCAGCTACGGCTTTCGCCATCGCCTAAGGGCCGCCTAACCCTTGGCTGATTTCCATTGCCAAGGAAACCTTGGGCTTTCGACGTCCCGATTTCTCATCGGGATTGCAGGTTACTCATGCCAACATTCTCACTACTTTGCGCTCCAGCCGCCCTCGCGGGTCGGCCTTCACAGCCGCAAAATACGCTCCCCTACCAATCTCGCGCTCCGCGCGAGTAACTTACGACTTACAACTAACAACTTACGACTTTTATGTCGTTGGTTGTAGGTCGTTTGTCGTCAGTCACTTGTGCGAAGCACAAGGTTCCATATCTTCGGTACTAAACTTAGCCCCGTTGAATTTTCGGCGCAACTCGCCAGTCCAACCGCTGCTCCGCAGCGGAAATCCGAAATCCGAAATCCGAAATCCGAAACAAATCCAAATAATCAAAATACAAAATTTAAAACATTTGTTGTTTCGAAATTCGAAATTCGAAATTCATGCTTCCCGATGCGAAGCATCGGTAGATATGGTAGTGAGTTGTTACACACTCTTTAAAGGATGGCTACCTCTAAGCCAACCTCCTACCTGTCTTCGGCGAATCACCTCCTTCCGTCACTTAGTTTAGATTTAGGGACCTTAGATGATGGTCAGGGTTCATGCCCTTTTGACTATGAAGCTTCGCCCCCACAGTCTAACTCCCCGAGAAAAATCTCCGGCATTCGGAGTTTGATTGGTTTGTCGAGTGTTACCCCAATACAAACCATCCAGTGCTCTACCTCCGAAGAAATAATCTCGAGGGCTCGCCCCAAAGCGATTTCGGGGAGAACCAGCTATTACCAGGCTCGATTAGCTTTTCACTACTACCCACAACTCATCCGAAAGTTTTGCACAGCTTACCGGTTCGGGCCTCCAGTCGACTATTCATCGACTTTCACCCTGGCCATGGGTAGCTCGCCTGGTTTCGGGTCTAGCCGGCACCTTCAAAAACGCGCTTTTAACACTCGGTTTCCCTGTGCTTGCGGGCCGTAGCCCTTAAACAAAAGGCGCCGGATAACTCGTTGGCTCATTCTTCAATAGGCACGCCGTCACCAGCCGCGCCTCGCTACGCTCGCCACTCACTAACTAACGACTGACGACTCACGACTAACAACAGAAAAAGTCGTTAGTTGCAAATCGTTTGTTGTAAGTTAAAAAGTAATGCCGAACGCAGTGAGGCGCGGCCAGCTCCGACTCTTTGTAAGCGTATGGTTTCAGGTACTATTTCACCGCCCTCACCGGGCTGCTTTTCACCTTTCCCTCACGGTACTAGTTCACTATCGGTGAGACCAAGTATTTAGTCTTGGGAATATAGTGTTCCCTGCTTCCGACGGGGCTGTCGTTCCCCGCCGTACTCAAGTTAAAACGCAAGAGCCATGTGATGATTTTCGCTTACAGGGCTATCACCTTCTTTGGCCGGCCTTTCCAGGGCCGTTCAACTAAACAAATCACATTATTGTGCAGACTCCTCGAGCCCGAAGGCTCGAACGCATTTTACTTACTACCCCCGCCTCGCGCTCCGCGCGAGTAACTTACGACTTACAACTAACAACTTACGACTTTTATGTCGTTGGTTGTAGGTCGTTTGTCGTCAGTCACTTGTGCGAAACACAAGGCAGGTTTGGACTCCTCCCTTTTCGCTCGCCGCTACTAAGGGAATTTTGCGAAGCAAAATTCCCTGACTAACGACAAATAACTGACAACAAACAACAAAAGTCGCAAGTTGTCGGTCGTAAGTCGTAAGTCAGAGAAAAATCGCTTCGCGATTTTTCTCTTCTCCTCCAGGTACTGAGATGTTTCACTTCCCTGGGTGCGCCCCGTGCCGCAAAACGGCGCGGTAACACTGATTTCGCAGTGTTGGGTTGTCCCATTCGGAAATCCCCGGGTCAAAGGTTGCTAAGCACCTCACCGAGGCTTATCGCAGCCACGCCACGTCCTTCATCGCCTTGGTCTCCCTAGGCATCCACCATACGCTCTTAATAACCTGCTGATTCCATTTTACCCTCCTATCCGCCGACTGGCGGATAAGAAATGCAATTTCACCCCGTAGTGAAATTTCGGCTCCAGTCCCGACGCAACGTCGGGACTGAAAATGATAATCTGCCGAAATTCTACTACGGGGTTTTACCTGTTGAATTTTTAAAGTTCTTTCCCTCCGGCGCATCAGACAATTTAAAACCGCTTCGGCGAAGCGGCTTTCTCAACCAAAAAAAATGAGAATTAAATTCCGCTTCCCTTGTTTAAAAGATTTTCTTTGATAAACATAATCTTAATCATTCTACTCTTGCATTATAGCGCTGTCAAGCGTTTTCTGTCAA
>CAZICC010000015.1:0-11842 GCA_964537645.1 uncultured Candidatus Saccharibacteria bacterium
CTTCAATTCTTCATTGCCACCGTTCTGGATGTAGCGGGTCGGTGAAAGGTTGTAATCATTCTTAATTATCAGTTCTTTGCTGATTATCTTACTTTTACCCTCAACCTCTTTCCAAGAATGAAACAGCTCGGCAATTTTCGTTTGCTTATCTTCGGGAATGAAATTTTTGGGTCTACCTTTCTCGTATTCAGCCGATGCGTTCACCAGGAAAATTTTGTCCTGTTTGCTCTTTGGTTTGTTCTTGTTCAAAAATATAATGACGCCTGGGGCAGTGGTGTTGTAAAAGAGATTATCAGGAAGATATAAAACGGCTTCAATCAAGTCGTGGTCAACAAACCACTTGCGAATCTCTTTCTCTTTGTTGTTCGCATTATTGCCAGAGCCACGGGACACGGCTCCAGTATCAAACACAACCGCCGCTCTGCCCGTGTCTTTTAATGACGCCAAGACGTGCTGCATCCAGCCCCAGTCTGCGCTGCTCTTTGGCGGAATGCCAGCCACGAACCGATTATATTCATCGTTCTCATAATCCGCCTCGGAAAATATGTCTTGATTCCACATTGGATTGGTCACGATGCGGTCAAACTTTTTCAGTTTGTTGCCAGTCTTAAATTTTGGTCGGCGCATTGTGTCATCCAGCTCAATCCTGCCCTCCATATCGTGGATGACCATATTCATATTTGCCATTGCCCAAGTGCTGGCGATTGATTCCTGCCCGTAGAGTTTAAGCGAATGGTCGTCTTTCTTACCCCTATTCTTTTCAACCGCAAGCTGCGTTTTGATTAAAAGCCCAGCCGAGCCGCAGCAAGGGTCGTATATTTCCATTCCTGGCTCAATTTCCAAAATTTCAGCCATTATCATCCCGACTTCGCCAGGCGTGTAGAACTCGCCAGCCGACTGCCCGCCATCTTCGGCAAATTTGCGAATCAGATACTCGTAACTTTTGCCGATAATGTCCGCCTCAACCTCATCCAAGCCCAGAGGTTTTAGGCTGATTTTTTCAATCAAACGAATAAGCCCCTCATCGGTGATAATGCGAACTCCGTGAGTGGTAGCGTTGAAATGCGCTCGGTCAATGATTCCTTCAAGCCGTGGATTCTCACGGGCAATGTCCCGCATTATGTCATCCAGTTTTTCGCCCACGTTGTCGGTCAAATTCCGAACCACTGTCCAGATTGATTTTTCAAGGTCGCTGGGCTTTAAGGGAATGAAAAAGCGAACCAGAGTATGGTCTCGCTCAATGAGTTTCAGAGCCTCGGCTCGGCTCTTCTTTAATTTGGAAGCGATGCGGTTAATTTCATCGTCAAAGACATCGCAAAGACGTTTAACAAAGACGAGGGGCAAAATGAAATCCTTATACTTCACGGCGTCAACTTCTCCGTGGATGGAACAGGCGGCATCCCAGAGCCATTGCTCCAGGGATTTGACCTCGTAAGTTAGTGATTTTTTGATTGATTTTGTAGTTTTCATTTCCATATCCATATTTTAAGCGGACTATTTTTTCCGCTTGTGATTGCTGGTGTTCTTTTTAATGAACTCCAACAAATCCGATTGCTTTATCCGCCATTGTCCAATTTTGACAGCTTGAATTCTTCCGTCTTCAATATAGCGGTATAGAGAGCGAACGCTTATTTTGAACATTTCTGCTACCTCTTCAAGCGTGAAAAATTTTTCGGTGGTCATAATAGTAATTTCATCTTACACCTTTCTGGGAAATCTGGCAACTTTTGACACAAAGCGGTATAATAGTGGGCACTGCAATAATCACGGCACATTTAAGCATTGCGTTGGCAAGACGTGCGTAAGACAAGAATTGGTTGAGGAGCAGCTCGTTGGTTGCTTTGACAATTTGGCACCGAAGAATGACGAGGTGCTGGCGGTAATTGAGGAAAAATTAAAAGAACAACACGCTGAAAAAATCGGCGTGCGTGAAAATGAAATCAGAAGGCTTAACGGGCTGCTTTCACAAGTCCGAAGCCAGAAAGATAAAATGTATGAGGCAAAGATTAACAAAGAAGTCCCAGCCGAATACTGCGAGCGCAGAATCAATGAATTAACGGCTGAAGAGGAGTCATTGGAATCGGCTCTGATACTACAAGGAGACAAGAGCGATGAATACCAAAAGCTCGGCATTGCCGTGCACGAACTGGCTTTCAAATCAAAAGAAATATACGAAAAAGCCACCGTTGATGAGAAACAATTGTTAATGTCTCAATTACTTACGAACCTTGTCCAAAATAGGCGTGAAATCAAGCCAAATTACTCTGAAGCGGCTAAAATTTTGTCGGAATGGGTTCCAAAGCTAAATTCCGCCTACGAACTGGCAAAAAGTGAGCAAATTAAAGGAAAAAGCGAGGATTTTACCTCGCTCTCTCCTGTCTGGCTCCGGCGGCAGGATTCGAACCTGCGACCAAGGGATTACACTGCTAACCAGTGGACTATCTCATCCTCTTAAAATTGAAGAGGTCGGGCGCTGATAAGGGTTTATTGTTGGGACTCACCCTTTAGTCTCTACGCCTTCTCAAGAACCTACGCCCTCTTGAGCTTGGCTCGGTGTTGGCCGAACGAGGCGTCCACCGAATTCACCCGATTTTATCTTTTCGGGATTTCTCCCGAACGCTGCCTGTGATGGATTTCGGCACGGCAATTGGCGCAAATTAAAATGCATTTGTCCAATTCCCGCTTAATCCTATCCCAAGACCTTGTGCAGCCCTGACCGGATACGGCGAAATCTTTTGCCCCAGATTCCTTATGATGGAACACTAGGGCCTCTTCGCATTTATCGTATCCGCAAATTTCGCAAGATTTTCCTTTGTATTCAAGAGTTTTAACCTTCAAATCCTTCCTTCTCTTGTCCACAAAAAATTTTCTCTTGCATTGCGGACTGCAAAATCTTCGTTCTGATTTGACTTCATTGATACAAATTTTCCAAGCGCATTTCATACGCTTTTATTATACCTAAAGAAGCCAGTTAGCTGACAGTCCCCTGCGCTACCGCTGCGCTACGCCGGAATATTTAATTGTCAAAATCAATTTTAATACGAGAGGAATAAAAAATCAATGACGCGGGAAAACAAAAGACGCGAGATTTTCTCGCGCCGATTGGTTATTTCACCAGAGGACAGATGCCGGCCATGCCGCAGGCCGAACATCTTATCCGGCACTTTTTTTTGTTTTTTTTCATAAAACCTCCTTTGCGGATTTTTGCGTTTAAATATAAAGCTATTATATCAAGATTAAAAAAATCTGTCAATAAAAACGGGGGCGGAAAACGGCCGGCTGGGGATAACTCGCCAAAATCGGTTGTCCGAACCGGCTATTATGGGTTAAAATTAAAATGGCTTTAATCATTAAAACCAAAGAGATGGTCAACATTTTTAACCTGAAAACCGGCCACAACCCCTTTTTCCGGCCGAAATACATGATTTTGTTCGAGGCCGCGCCTTTCGCCCAGGTGGGGGGGCTTTCAAACGCCGTTTCGTCGCTCGCCAAAGCCCTGCGGAAAATCGGCCAGGACGCCAAGATAATGATACCCTGCTACAAACTGATTGACCAGGAAAAATTCGCCCTGGAAATGGAGTACCGCGAACTGGAAGTGCCGACCGGCAGCAAGGAGCCGGAATTTTTGATTTGCAACGTCAAAAAATACGAAGGTCCGGAGGCGGCGCCGACTTATTTCCTGGAAAACATGGAATATTACGAAAAGCGCGCCAATGTTTACGGTTACGCCGACGACCCCGTGCGCTGGATATTGCTCTGCCGCGGAACCCTGGAGTTCCTGAAATACTCCCATTGGGCGCCGGACATAATCGTCGCCTGCGACTGGCAGGCCGGATTTCTGCCAAATTACCTGAAAACCGTTTACAAAGACGACCCGGTTCTTTCAAAAATCGCCACGGTCTTTTCCATCCACAACCTTTACCACCAGGGGATGTTTGACCATAAATTCGTCTCGGAAATGGAATACGACGCCGGCCAGGCGCCGATTTCCGGATTCTTTGACCCGCGCCTGATTAAGCTCAACGGAATGCGCCGCGGCATAATGCATTCCGACGTCATCAACACGGTTTCTCCGACCTACAGCCAGGAAATACTGACTTCCGAATTCGGCGAAGGGCTTCACGAACTTCTCAAGGCCCGCCGGGCGCGCCTTTACGGAATCCTCAACGGCATTGACTACGAAAAAATCAATCCCGAAAAAAATCCAAACGTTCCCGTCCCTTACAATTCCGAGTCCATCGCCAAAAGGGAAAAAAACCAGGTCTTCCTGCAAAAGCATTTCGGCCTTCCCGCCGACCCCCGCGCCTTCCTAATCGGCATCGTTTCGCGCCTGGACGAACAAAAGGGTTTTGAACTGGTGATGGAAACCGCCGAACCGTTACTCGCCAATTTCAGCGACATCCAGATGGTGGTGCTTGGCGACGGCGACGGAAAATACAAAAATTTCTTCCGGGAACTGGCCAAGAGCCATCCCAAAAAAGTCGCCTGCCACCTGATGTTTGACAGGGTCCTGCCCCACCTGATTTATTCCGGCTCGGACGTAATTTTGGTCCCTTCGCGCTTTGAGCCCTGCGGCCTGACGCAGATTGAAGCCATGCGCTACGGCGCCGTTCCGATTGTCAGGAAAACCGGAGGATTGGCCGACACAGTGGAAGATTTCAACCCCGAAACCGGAAAAGGCACGGGATTCGTTTTTGACAAATTCGACCACTACGCCCTTTTCATCGCCATGCTTCGCGCAAAAGTGGCGTCCCGCTACAAAAAACCCTGGCAAGAACTGGTGAAACGGGCGATGGAAGCGGATTTTTCCTGGGAATCGTCGGCTAACGAATACCTGCGCCTGTTTTCGGTGGCGGCCGAATACCACAAGAAAAAAGATGAAGTGGATTAATTTTCTTCACATCTATCAGCCGATTGACCAGACCAAAGAAATTCTGGCCGCGGTCGCCAACCAAAGTTACCGGCGGCTGTTTTCGGGTATGAGGAAAATCCCTAAATTCAAACTGACCATCAACATCAACGCCGCCCTTTCGGAAATTCTCCTGAAAAACGGATTCAAAGACATAATTAAAGACATCAAGGCCCTGGCGATAGAAGGAAAACTGGAATTCGCCGAAAGCGCCAAATACCACGCTTTCCTGCCCATGCTTGAAGAGAAGGAGATAGAACGGCAAATCGTCATTAACCGCGAATCAAACAGAAAAATTTTCGGCGACGTTTACCGACCGCGCTGTTTTTTCCCGCCGGAAATGGCCTACGCCGAAAAAGTGGCGCGGACGGCGGCAAAACTTGGCTGCCCGCTCATTATGCTCGACGAAATAAGTTACGAAGGCAAAGTGGAAACGGCGCCCCGCGACAAAATCTTCAAAATCAAGGGACTGGACATTGCCGCGGTTTTCCGCGAGCGCCGGATGTCAAATTTGATTATGAGCGGCGTGGTGCGCGACGAAAAATCTTTCCTTGAAGCGCTGAAAGGCGAATCCGAAAAAAACCGCTATCTGCTCACGGCCATGGACGGCGAAACCTTCGGGCACCACCGGCCCGGGCTTGAACGATTCCTTTTCAAAGTGATGGAATCAACCGCCGGCCAGCAGATATTTGTTTCGGAAATTCCCCGGTTTTTCGAGACCGCCGGAGAAATATCGCCGCTGGAAGCCACCTGGGCCTCCAGCGAAAACGACATCCGGCAGGGCGAACAATTTTTTTCCTGGCGCGACCCGAAAAACGACATCCACCGCCTCCAATGGCAATTTTTGAAATTCGTCCTGGACGCCTTTAAAAAACAAAAACAGATTCCGGACAAAGCCCGCGAAAAACTGGACCGGGCCCTGGCCTCGGACCAATTCTTCTGGGCTTCGGGAGAGCCCTGGTGGAGCATAGAGATGGTGGAAAAGGGCGCCTGGCAGATGTTTGAAGCGCTCCAAGCGGCTCCGGACGTTTCCAAAGAAGAAACGGCGCGCGGCCGGGAATTTTACAACCTCATTCTTGACGAGGCGTTTTCCTGGCAGAGAAAAGGAAAAATCGGCGAACTGGCGAGAAAATATCACGAAGCGGTCAAAATTCCCTTCAAGGAACGGACACTGGAAGCCGGCAAGCCGGAAGTTTACCGAGCCTTCGTTGACACGATGAAGAAAAAAATGATTGAGGCGGCCGCCGAAGAAAATTTTGAGAAAGCCATCTTATGGCGCGACGCCGCCTGGAAACTGGAAACCAAAAACGACATCTACGACGCCATTCACGTCACCGACCTGCTCCGCCAGGAAGTGGCGCCCGGCGAACTGGAAAAATTG
Organism: uncultured Candidatus Saccharibacteria bacterium; assembly: GCA_964537645.1. GTDB lineage: Bacteria > Patescibacteriota > Minisyncoccia > CAZICC01 > CAZICC01 > CAZICC01. Next base: position 6,291 of record CAZICC010000015.1, read on the forward strand.
ATGGACGAATACAAGGAAAAATACCGCCGGATGCAGTCGGGCCAGCCCGAACTCCGCGGCGTCGCCGTGCCTCATGACGAACCAACCCATCATGACGAACCCGCGTAAAATTGAAGACCTGATTGAGGGGAAAAAAATCCCAAAAATCATCCAAAAACAAACCGAGGCGATTTTCGAGAAAAAAGGAAAAATTCTGGAAGTCCGCCTCAAGCCGGTAAAAATTTACCGCGACCGCCGGAGTTTCAATCTTTCGGCTTTTTATAAAATAAGGGCGAAGGATTCCGGCGGGAAAATCCGCCGGAAAATTATTTTCGCGGCGGCCGATTCCCGCGGCGTCAAGGAAAAAGACTGGCTCGCCGGCCGGCTGGTTTTTGAAGCGCTCGCCAAGAAGCCAGGCCGGATTTTGCGGATGCCCCGGCCCTACGCTTTCCTGAAGCCCTGGGGGCTTTTTCTGCGCGAACACGCCCGGGGAACGGTTCTCGCCGAAGCAATCAAGCAGGGCAAAGGGTTGACGCCGCGGCTGGCGCGAAATATCGCCCAAGCCCTGCGGGAATTCCAAAACATCCGAATTCCGGCCCGCGAGTTGAAAGGAGCGGAAAAAACGCCCAATTTCCGCGACCTTGAAAAAAACATCCGCATTCTGAAAAACCGGAAACATCCGCGGTTCGCGGCCTTAAAAAAGGAATTTCGGAAAATAAAGGCGGGATTGGCCAAAACCCGCGGCCGCGAAAACAGCCGCGAGGAAGTTTTGAGCCACGGCGATTTTAACCCTTTCAACATCGTCTTGGCGCCGTCCGGGAAAATCTTTTTTCTGGACTCGGGAAACACCGGCTTTCGCCACCGGCTCCTGGACGTCGCCGCGTTTTGCTCGCACCTGGAAACTCTGAAAGATTTGAAAATCGGGAAAAAGGCCAGGGCAAAATCGCGGCGCCTGTTCATCGGCGCGTATCTGGACGGCGAAAAATTGAAGCGAAAAGAAAAAGCGCTCTTCGCGCTTTATGAAAAATATTTTAACCTGCTCGCCTTGACGCATATTCTGGTTTGGGGAGAATAGAAGTTGCCGCCGCGGAACTTGATTCTGGCCAACAAACGCGTAAAAAAAACGACGCGGGAATTTTTTCCCGCGCCGGTTGTTTTATTTTGCCAGCGGACAAGCGCCGGCTTGTCCGCACGCCGAAAATGACAAAACATTTATATTCAAGAAAATCCTCTTTCTGTATTCTTCAAACGTTTCTCCGGCAAGGTAATTGCCGTAGATGACGCCGATTTCTTCCTTGAAATTTTCCTGCTGTTTCAGGTGTTTTTCAACCCCGGCGGCCGAACTCTTGATTTGCCGCTTGACTTCGGTTCCGTCGTTCAGATAAACGACGGCATCTACTCCTTGCCTGTCTTTCCGGCTCCACTTTTTGGTCATGTAAAAACTGGCTATCCTGCCTTCGTTTTGAAGCGCCGTTAGCGCCTCTTCAACGTATTTTTCCGTCTTTTGCCCACGTTCCGTCGCGCATTTTCTGAACAAATTCCGCATTTTGCCGCTCAAAACAGCGGCTTTTCTCCCAGAAATGGATTTCCGGAAATCCTTGATACTCTCACTCTCACGGCCAGACGGCACAGCGCAATACCTCCTTTCCAAAGAGCTTTCCGAATTTCCTATATTATAATACTACATCTATTTTTGTCAAGGTACCGTTGGGTTGCGGAGAACAACTCTCCGCAACTCTTTCGTATTCCGCCAAAACCTTTTGACTGTGCAATTCCGGATGGAATTCCAGTTCTTCGTCCGAGGCGATAATCCGGCCGCCGGCCTTATCCTTCAAGGGATGGCGCTCAATATGGCGAAGCTGGATTTTTTTGAGCGCTCGTTCCAGTAAATCCCCCGCCTTGCCGCCAAGCATCGTTTCCAGCGAACGCCTCTTGAAATTTAAAAACCGGGAGGTCTTGACTTTTCTCTGACCGGCAATGTCTCCGGCTTCGGCGTCAATGAATTTTTCCGGCCAGGAAACAATCCAGTCCCCTATCCAACCGTTGGCGGCGCAAAATTTCCGGTAAAAACCCTTTTCGTTTTCCAATACCGGCAAAAACCGCGCGTAGGCCTGGGCTTCGTACAAATTTCGGGATTTTATTTCCAGCGCGTCCTCGGCGAGATAGTGGTTGAGGCAAATTTTGTCGCAAGTGTTTTTTTCCGAACGGCGCAGCCCCAATATCCAGAAAAACAAGGTGGTAAGAAACCGGACGGACCAGACGCGGCCGGCCTTGACGAAAATCAAAATGTCAAAATCGCTCTCGTTTTTGACGTTGCCGAAAGCCAAGGAACCGGTGACCATCACCATCCTGACGAAAGGGAATCCCCGAAGAAAAAAAATCAGGCGCCTCAACTTTCTCCATTTCAAATCCGCCAGCTTTTGTTTCTCAATCCGACCTTCAATTAAAGAATCCTTGCCGGCCAGAAAATAAAAACCCATCTTTTGTCCGATTTTCCTTTTTAGAAACTCGCTTCTTTCCAGCGCCTCCAAAACATCCGAAAGCTTAATTTGCGGTTGACGGTTGATGGTTGATGGTTGACGGATAAGATATTTATGAATCTCAAATACGGTCAGCGGCAAACCGAAAATATCGTAGAAGATTATGGTTGATAGAATAGATTTTTCCAAATTATTTTCCATTATCCTTAAATTGTCCAATGCCGATTTGATAAATTTCCAATTACTCCTGTCAAATCCCAAACTTTAAAATTTTTCTAATTTTTAATTTAGAATAATTAGAAATTAGACATTTTCTTCAAATACATTCCCGTATAGCTTCCTTTCGCCTTGATAATCTCCTCCGGCGTTCCTTCAGCCACGATTTCGCCGCCTTTGCCTCCTCCTTCTGGACCGAGGTCCACAATCCAGTCGGCGTTCTTCAAGACGTCCAGGTTGTGCTCAATCACCAAAACGCTGTTGCCTTTATCAACCAAGCCGCGCAGCACGACGAGCAATTTTTTGATGTCGTCGAAATGGAGGCCAGTGGTCGGCTCGTCCAAAATGTAAAGTGTCCGGCCGGTGTCGCGCCGACCCAACTCGGCCGCCAACTTGATGCGCTGGGCTTCGCCGCCCGACAGCGTGGGCGCGGACTGGCCCAGTTTCAGATAGCCCAAGCCGACATCGAACATCGTTTTCAATTTTTCCTTGAGCGGCGGGATGTTTTTGAAAAAAATCATCGCTTCTTCCGCGCTCATTCCTAGAATTTGGGCGATGTTTTTACCGTCGTATTCTATTTCCAAGGCCTCCTTGTTGTAACGGCTGCCTTGGCACTCCTCGCATTTGACGTAAACGTCCGGCAGGAAATACATTTCAATTTTCTTCAATCCCTGGCCTTCGCAGGCCTCGCACCGGCCGCCTTTGACGTTGAAACTGAACCGTCCGGAACCGTATCCCCTCATCCGCGCCAGGTTGGTTTTCGCGAAAAGTTCGCGGACGTGGCCGAAAACGCCCGTGTAGGTCGCCGGATTTGACCGGGGCGTCCGGCCTATGGGCGACTGGTCAACGATAACAACTTTATCCACGTTTTCCACTCCCGTAATTTTTTTATGCCTGCCCGGCATTACCCGCGCCCGGTAAAAATGCTTCAACAAATACAAGGCCAGGATATCGTTCAGCAGGGTTGACTTGCCCGAACCCGACACGCCGGAAAAGCAGACGAATTTGCCGAGCGGAATTTTAACGTCTATGTTTTTAAGATTATGTTCCTCCGCGCCGTGGATAATTAAATAATTTTTAATTTTGGATTTTTCCGCCCGGGGCGGATCCGCCTTTGGCGGAGAATTTTGAATTTGTTTCGAAATTCGAAATTCGAAATTTGAATTTTTATGACTGGTGATTTCCACTTTCTTTCGCCCAGACAAATAATCACCGGTCAGAGTGCGCGCCTTGAACAAATCCTTGGGCGTTCCTTCAAAAATCACTTCGCCCCCGCGCTCCCCGGCTCCCGGGCCGACGTCAATCACCCAGTCGGCCTCCGCAATCGTCTGCGGGTCGTGTTCAACCACGATAACCGAATTGCCCAGGTCGCGGAGCTCTTTCAGGGTTTTTATCAGCCGCGCCTGGTCCCGGCTGTGAAGGCCGACCGACGGCTCATCCAGAATGTAAACCACGCCGCAGAGGCCCGAACCTATCTGGGTCGCGAGCCGTATGCGCTGGATTTCGCCGCCCGCCAACGTCGTGGATTCCCGGACCAAAGTCAGGTAATCAAGCCCGACTTCAATCAAAAATTTAAGCCGCCGGGAAATTTCCTTCAAAATCGGCGCGGCGATTTTCAAATCGCGGACCTGAATTTTTGAATCGCCGAACGCCAGATTGTCAAAAAAATCCAGCGCCCCGCTGAGGGGCATTTCCGAAATTTCCGCTATGTCGCGCCCCGCAATTTTCACCGCCAGCGATTCGGGTTTCAGCCGCCGGCCCCGGCACGTAGGGCATTCCCGGATAAGCATATACCTTTCTATTTCCCGGCGGGTGAATTCGGAATCGGTCTCGCGCCAGCGCCGCTCCAGATTGGGAATCACGCCTTCAAAACCGGATTTATCGCCATACAATACGAGATTGACGATTTTCGGAGGCAATCCGGAAACCGGTTCATCCAGCGAAAAATTATGGCGTTCGGCAAGGTCAATAAGCAGGGAATAATACCAGCTCTGCCGGCCGACCCTGTGGGACGCGGTCATCCAGGGCCGTATCGCCCCTTCGGCCAAAGTTAAATTCTTGTTGGGAATCACCGCCTCGGGGTCGACTTCTATCTTTTGGCCGAGACCGGTGCAATCCGGACAAGCCCCTTCCGGGCTGTTGAAAGAAAACATCCGCGGTTCAATTTCAGGCAAATTGATTCCGCATTTCGGGCAGGCGAACATCTCGGAAAAAAGGATTTCCTCCGTCCTGCGGCTGGCGGCTCCCCCCCTGATTCTTCCGGCTCCGGTTTCGCCGATTTCTCTTTTCCGCCGGGCGAGCGCTTCGGTCTCCGCCACTTTGGCCGTCAGTATGGCGCCTTTTATTTTTTGGACGATAACCAGGCCTTTGCCGACCTTTAACGCCACTTCCACGTCGTCGGCCACCCGGCTTCTCTCGGTTTCCTTGTTAATCTCCAGCCGGTCAACGACCACTTCAATATCGTGTTTCTTTTGGCGGTCAATCGGCTTTTCCATGGCCTCGTCCAGCCGGTAAACAATTCCGTCAAGCCGCACCCTGACAAAGCCGGCCCGCAACACCTCTTCAAGAATCCCCTTATGCTCGCCTTTCTGGCCGCGAATCAGCGGAGCGAGGATTAAAATTTCCGCGCCTTTCGGCAAAGCCATTATTCGGTCGGTTATCTGACTGACGGATTGCTTCGTCACCGGCCGGCCGCATTTGGGACAATGGGGCTTGCCGACGCGGCTGAAAAGCAGCCGGAGATAATCATGGATTTCGGTTATCGTCCCGACCGTGGAGCGCGGATTTTTGGCGATGCTTTTCTGGTCAATGGCGATGGCCGGAGACAACCCTTCAATCCTGTCAACGTCGGGCTTTTGCTGAAGCCCCAGAAACTGC
>CAZICC010000016.1:0-11639 GCA_964537645.1 uncultured Candidatus Saccharibacteria bacterium
GATTGGATAAAAACTGAAAAAAAACAGAGAAAAACAAACCGAAAACAAGATTGAGGCGGCGACGAGTTTTCTATCGGATAAAATCATAAAAAAATGAATCTGTGGAATCCGAGAGGATTACCAAGGAAAATTGAGAGGACTTTGTTGCTGTTGTTGAATCAAACAATTATCTAAATCGTTTTGAGTTTGGGATAAAATACCGGACATATTCAGGTTTTCCGCGACGGCCCGGTCTTTCTCAACAATGGCGTCTTCCAAAGGCGAAGTTAGGTTTAATTGGGCCAGTTTTTCAAAAAATTTATTTAAGTCGTTTTCTATTTTTAAAGCCATTAATTCTGGCCTTATTTCAATTTCAATCTCCCGTCGGAGCCGGGCAATGTCGTTTTCCACCAAACTTTTTAATTGTTGAGCCGCGCTAATCTGGTTTTGGGTTTGGGCGTTGTTTCCGCCCTGACAGCTTAAAAGCTGATAAAGAACGGGAATTAAGGCGTTGAGCGTCGTTAGAGTGCTTTGTTTATAGCTCAAAGTTTCAATTTTGTAATTCAAGGCGTTTTCCAGCGAAGAGAGGTTGGTTTGCCTGCTGAAATCATTTATCAATTGGCCGGAAACTCGCAATTGGCGGCAGTTTTGATAGGACGCTTCCCAGTTGGCCGAAGAGTATAACAAAGAAGCGCAAGGATCGTTCGCCGGCAGATTCAATAATCGTTCAACAAATCCATCAACGGAATTACTCGGCAGAGTGGCCAGCCGTTCATTCAATGCCATGGCGGTTTCCGGGGGAAATTGGGACAGGCGGTTTACTATCTGGGATGTTTTGGCCGAGCCCAACTGCAGCAATCTGTCGGTTAATTGAGAAGCGGTCTGCGAAGGAAGGTTTTGAATCTGGCCTGTCAATTGAGTCATCAAATTAGCCGGCAGATTAAGATACGAGCTTAGGCGGCTGGTCAATTGATTCAGGAGCTGAGACGGCAGGTTTAAAATTCCCCCGATCATTTTGGAAATGCCCATATTGAGAAATCCCAAACTTTCTTTAAGCAGCCGGTCTAAAAAAGTGTTTCCTATTTCCTGGCTGTAGGGCATCAGGTCTTGGGAATTAACGAGGTAATCAAGCTGGGCGAAAGATGTTTTGGCCAGGCCTTCGGCGTAAACATAGCCCGGCGTGGTGATTCTCGCTTTTAGACAAATTCCGTCAGGGCCTTCTTCAAGGCATTCCCGTTCCGACACGAATCCCTGATTGGCCAATCCCTCGGTTTGGACCGCCTTATTGGCTATGTTCTGGCGGATGGTCAACTCTTCGTCGGCAAGAAGGTAGGCTCCGAAAACGTTGTTTTGCGGTTCAAGAAGTTGATTGAACGCCTCCCAACCGCCCTGGGAAAAATCGTCGTAAAAAGCGTTGATGTCGCTGACCGTGTCGGTGATGGTGCATCTTGCTCCCCCAGGCCCTTTTTCCGAAAATTTGACCCTATTTTCCGTCCTGAACATTTCTTTTATTTGTTCATTGAACGATTCGCAGAGGAAATTTTTGTCCAGTTCTTTGTTGAAAATTTCGGTGGTTTTTAGGACGGGCGCGTTGAGATAATCAATCCAATCTTCAATGATTCTGGAATTGCCTTCTTTGTCTTTTTGGAGATATTCCGTTAACTGATCCTGGGTTTTTTTAAAAAGCTCCATTTTTGTTTTTTCGTTGTTCAGGAAAAAGTTCCATTCCATTTGCATCTGTTGCAAAATATCCGTGGTTTTTTGAGCCGTGGTTTGAATGTCGCCCAGCATTTCTTTGTTGGTTTCTTTGACGGGAACGGAATTTCCTCCGCCTCCGCCACCTCCCCCGCCTCCGCCACCACCCCCCATACTGGCGCCGAGACCGCCCATTTGCCCGGCGACGTTGCCCAATTGTCCGGCGGTGTTGCCCAATTGCCCGGTCAAATTGCCCAATTGTCCTTGAAGCGCTCCGCCCAACTGGCCGCCGAGATTGCCAATCTGGCCGGTTAAATTATTGAGCTGTCCGGATAAATTGCCGAACTGGCCGCTAAAATTGGACACCAAACTCCCCGCCATAGTGGAACTTAAGCCGCTTAGATTGGTGTTGTTTAGCTGGCCGGTTAAATTATTGAATTGGCCCGTCAAATTGCCGAGTTGGCCGGTCAGGCCGCTGAATTGATTGCTGAAATTAGAGGGTATTTGATTCTTTAAATTATTAAGCTGATTTGTTAAATTGTTTAGGTTAAGGCTGTTAATTTGATTGGTCATGCTGGACAATTGTTGCTGCTGATACTGCTGGACATACCCTGTTTCGCTCGGATAGTTTTGGCTCGCGGCGCTCTTGGGCAAAACGAAGCCAGCGATTCCTAAAATAAGAGAAACGACGAGCGGTGAAATTAGAAGTTGTTTTCTCGCTATTTTCATGGGAATATTCATTAATAAATTTTGTCGGCCGCGGCCTTGGAATTGATTTTTTCTCTCAAATTCAAACTTTGAACGGCAACCAGGTAATAGCCGCGGACCGCCAGATTGGCTTTAAAATAATCCTTTTCCGGCCACCGGAGAGCTTCGTAAACTTTTTTGGTGCTGATGAGCAATTTTATTTCTTCTTTGTGCATTTCGGCCCAGCCGGAAGGAACCGCAAGTCCGTAAAATTCGTTGATGGCTTTGTCGTAAGCCGAAATAAGTTCGTCAAATTCCGTGAAATCGCCGAATCGGTGGGCGTCGCGGACGATGTGTTTGCCGAGTTTGTCCGAGAACGAGAAGGAACTTTTGATGATTGCATTGAAGCTTTGCAAGTATTTTCTTACGGCCTGCTTGCTGTTGTCTTTGGAGATTTTTATTTTTGTTTCGTCAAAATCTTTTCCCGCCGAAAAATTATATTCTTCGTTTGTCACATCTTGTTTAATAAATTTGGGCACAAATTCGTTTAATTTCGGCACCCGCAGTCCTTTTTGGTCGCCCTGGCGGTTTTTGTTTAAATCAACTATTTCTTGCGCCAGCGTAGCCATCAATCTGTTGGTTATATTAAGGGAGTCGTTTTGGGAAGCGGTTGGATTCAATGGAAAGTCCGCGAGTTTGTCGCCCGGCGCTTTGATTAAGGGATTGTAGCCGTTGGCGATTTCTTCGCCGTCCAGATAGCCGTCTCCGTCGGTGTCGGGATTAAAAGGGTCGGTGCCGTAAATTCTTTCTTCCCAGTCCTTGAGACCGTCGGCGTCTGAATCTTTGTTCGCTGCGCCGGTCGGGGTGTTTTTTTCAGCCGCATCCGAGGCTATTTTGCCGAGATTGATTTCAATCCGGTTTTCTTTTTGCGAATAAAAAATCGACAAGCCCAAAACAATCGCTAAAGCGAACATGGAGAATTTTATTCGTGGGAAAAACATCAAATTAATTGCGCTATTCAATTATACTATTTTTTTAAAAAACAAGGAAACTAATCCCCGCCAGTTATCCACAGACAAATCCTGGCTTCGGCAGTCGGGCCGAAGCCCTGTTTTCCGGAGCAAGTCCTCTGCTTTTTGGCGGGTTAATTTCGGCAGGTCTTTCGCCAAATTGCCCGCCAATTTTTTCCTCGGCGAGGAAAATCCCGCCCGGACGATTTTGAAAAAAGCATCCGAATAGCGCTCGCTCGGCCTTCGGTCTCGCGAAATCCGAACGCGCCCATCCGAATCCCAAATAGTGTCTATTTGCTTATCGTGATAAATTATTTTAATAATCGCCGAATCCACTTCCGGTTCCGGCCAGAACGATTTTTTGGAAACAAAGGCGATGATTTCGGGCTTGGCGTAAAACTGGACCGAGACCGCCAAAAGGGACATTCTCGGCGGCGAGGCGCAAACGCGCTCCGCCACTTCCTTCTGGACCATCAAAACCATTTCGCTTGGCGGATTATCTGTTTCCATAAATTTTCGGATTATCCTGGCTGTCAAATAATACGGCAAATTGGCGGCTATTTTAAAACTTGAAGCCTGAAACTTGAAATTTTTTATTTCTAAAATGTCGCCGACTACGATTTCAACATTTTTAATTTTTTCTTGCTTTAAAATATACTGCAAGATTCCCGCCAGTTCTTTGTCTTTTTCCACGGCAATAATTTTTTTGGCGCGCTTGGCCAGCTCCAAAGTCAGAGCGCCGAGACCCGGGCCGATTTCCAAAACCGTGTCGGTTTTGGAAATTTCGGCCGCGCCGACGATTTTCCGCAGGACTTCCCGGTCAACCAAAAAATGCTGACCCAAATATTTGCGAGGCCGCAAACCATATTGTCCCAAAAGCGATTTAATTGTTTGGATGTCGGTTAAATCCAAATTTAGAATTTAGAATATAGAAAATAGAAAGTAGTTTTTTATTCTACTTTTTACTTTCTGATTTCTAATTTTCATTCATCATCTAATTTCACGATATTTTCTTCCAGTTCGTCGTCTTGCCGATAATTTTCTTCGCTTAAATCCAGAAAATTTACCAATTCGGCCGGAATGTCGGCGAGGAACCGCGAGGGCGGATTGATTTGGGTGGCGCCGTAAATCTGCCTTTGGCGGGAGAAAACGAGATAGACCTCTTTTTTGGCCCGAGTGATGCCCACGTAGGCCAGCCGTCTTTCTTCTTCCAGTTCTTCGGGATTCATCGCGCTGCGGCCGTGCGGGAAAAGCCCTTCTTCGCAACCGGCGATAAAGACGACGGGAAATTCCAGGCCTTTGGCCGAATGCAAAGTCATCAGGTTCACGACGTTTTTTTTGTCTTCCACTTCGTCGGCGTCGCCAAGCAGCGCTGTTTCTTCCAGAAACATGCCGGCGGCCGCCTCTCCTTCAAGTCCGTCGTATTTTTTGGCCACCGACAGGAGTTCGCGGACGTTTTCCAGCCGGGACTCGCCGTCGCGGCCGGCGGTCGAGAGGTATTTTTCGTAGCCGGACTCCCTGATTAAAAATTTCAGGACCGAGCCGAGATTTTGGTTTTTCAAGCGCTGGCCGGCTTTGGCGAGAAAACCGCACAGTTTCTGGAATTTGGAATCGGCAAATTTCAAATCGGCAAAACCGACTTCCGGTTCGGCTTTTATTTTTTCGTCGAGCGCCGCGGCCCCGACTTTGCCGATGCCCCGAGGAGGAGAGGCGACGAGGCGCCGCAAGCTTTGGCCGTCCGACGGATTCAGGACGAATCTCAGGTAAGCCAGGACGTCTTTTATTTCTTTGCGCTGGTAAAATTTTACCGCCCCCACCAGTTTGTAAGGGAAACCGGCGCGCAAAAACGCTTCTTCAATCGCCCGCGACTGGGCGTTGGTCCGGTAAAGGACGGTGAAATCGCTGAAATTCAGGCCGCGCCGCTCCCGCAATTCCCGGATTTTCTCAACGACGAAATTCGCTTCCTCTTTTTCGTCCCGCGCGCGCGCCGCGAAAATCGGCGCGCCCGCCGGATTTCTGGTCCAGAGCCGTTTTTCCTTGCGGCGCCTGTTTTTGACGATGATTTCATGGGCCGCGTCAAGAATGTTCTGGGTGGAGCGGTAGTTTTCGTCCAGGGTTATCACCTTGGCTTCCGGCCAATCGCGTTCAAAATTCAGGATGTTGCGGAAATCCGCCCCCCGGAAAGCGTAAATGCTTTGCCAGTCGTCGCCCACGACGCAAAGATTCCGGTATTTTTGCGCCAAAAGTTTCACCCAGGCGTATTGGCTGTAATTGGTGTCCTGGTACTCGTCAATGGAAATATAGCGCCAGCGATTTTGGTATTTTTCCAGAATTTCCGGCCTTTTTTGGAATATTTTCGCCGTTGCCATCAAAAGGTCGTCAAAATCCAGGGCGTTGTTTTCTTCCAGTTTTTTCTGGTACAGCCGGTAAATCCTGGCCACGGTTTCCTGCCAGAATCCTTCGGCGCTTCGCGAGTAATCGTCTTCGTCGACCAGCTCGCTTTTGGCGCGGGAAATTTCTCCCAGGACCGCGGCGGCGTTGAACTGTTCTTTGGAAATTTCCAACTCCTCCATCGTTTCCTTTATCAAGGCGCGCTGGTCCTCTTCGTCGTAGACGACAAAATTATTTTTCCGGCCGATTTTATTCATTTCGGAACGCAGAATGCGGACGCAAACCGAATGGAAGGTGCCGACCAAAGGCAGCCGGCAATCGACCGGCATACATCGGTAGCCGGTAGCCGGTAGTCGGTAGTCGGATTTAAGCAGTTTTTTAATCCTCTCTTTCATTTCTTCGGCCGCCTTATTGGTAAAAGTAACGGCCAGAATGTTTTCCGGCTTGACCCCGTTTTGGATTAAATGGACGATGCGGTAAGTCAGGACTTTGGTTTTTCCCGAGCCGGCGCCCGCCAAAATCAAAACCGGGCCGTCCAGGGTGGTGGCGGCTTCCCGCTGACGGTGATTCAATTCGCCCAGGAAGTTCTTCATAAAGGCTTTTTTTAATTCTACGCTTTAAAAATCAAAAACGCAAAGCATTTTCGGATTGTGGATAACTTCCTTGACAGGCCAAAGAGCCGGCGGTAAGATGAATATTGGTGTTTACCATTCCTCCCCTGCCTGGTTTTTTCCGGAAAATGGGGGAAAACAGCAAAATAAAGATAATTTTACGGTCCGCTTCAGCTGGGCCGGGTATTTTTTTGGCCAAAATTAAGGCCAGAATCCCGGCAACCGACCCATTTGTCATCGGAGTTTCGGCGATTGTTTTTGGCCTTGCCTTTTTCAACCTTCTGGGAGGTGAAAAAGGCGCTTTTGTTTTAAGGGCCAGCCTGGGCGGTTCGGACATAGCGGAAGAAAAGGTTGACGTGACTAATGTCGCCAAAAATAGCAGTATTTCACCGGAACCGCAAACTTTTTTAAACCCTCAAGACGCCGACATAGAAGACCATGAATATGATTACGATTTTTTGGGGTATTGGGTGATAGGCGGCGACGCTGTTTCCGGTTCTTTGGGTCCGACAGCGGTTAATCGCAGCCGGACGGGTTTGGTTGAATACGAAGTAAAGGAAGGCGACAGCCCGGCGTTAATTGCCGCAAGTTTCGGCATCACCACCAACACTCTTCTTTGGGCCAACGGTTTGAACGGGAGCAGTTTTATCAACCCCGGCCAAAAATTGGTGATTTTGCCTGTTTCGGGCGTAAAGCATGAGGTAAAGTCTGGCGATACCCTGACGGCTCTGGTCAAAAAGTACGGCGGCCAAGAGGATAAAATCATCGCTTTCAACAATTTGCCACCGGACGGCGCTCTGAAGCCGGGCATGATGTTGGTTGTGCCGGATGGGAGGATGCCCGTCGCTTCCGTGCCCAGGTCAGCGGTTCGAGGCTCGGTTAGCGCTAATTTGCCCAGCTTCAGAGGTTATTTCATCTATCCGACTACGGGCGCGGTTACTCAGGGACTCCATTATTACAATGCTATTGACATCGGCAATCATTGCGGCACGCCGATTTACGCGGCCGCGGCCGGCATCGTCAAAGAAGCGGTTTCCACCGGCGTTTGCCGGAGTTGCAATCGGGGTTACGGTTTGTATATTTTGGTTGAGCATTTTAACGGCACAAAAACCCGTTACTCGCATTTGAACGGCTTGGCGGCCAAGCAGGGCCAGTATGTTGAACAGGGCCAGTTGATCGGCTTTATGGGCAACACCGGCATGGTCTACGGTCCGACCGGCTGTCATTTGCATTTTGAGGTTTACGGCGCCAGGAATCCCTTAGCGAGATAGAATTTTTATTTAAAAACTAAAAAAGCCCCCTATTTGCGGGGCTTTTGGTTTTATCCCGACACTTTTAATCGTCAACTTTCGGCCGGTATTGGATGGCTTCGCCGATGTGGCGGACCTCTATTCGCGGATTTTGCTCCAAGTCGGCGATTGTGCGGCTGACTTTGAGCAGGCGGTGATAGGAACGGGCCGACAATTGGAATTGGTTTACCGCCGTTCTTAAAAGATTCAGCCCCGCCGGGTCAATCTGGCAGTATTTTTTAATTTGAGCCGCGTTCATTTCGGCGTTATTGAACATTTTTTCTTTCTCGGTCGCGAATCGCTGGCGCTGGATTTGCCGGCTGGCTTCAATCCGCGTCTGGACGGAAACCAGGTCTTCGCCGGATTCGTCCTCGCCTGCCAGCTTGTCAAAACTCTGGCGAGGCACCTCAATATGGAGGTCAATGCGGTCGAGCAAGGGTCCGGAAATTTTTCTTCGGTATTTTATGATGTGGCCGGGGGCGCATTTGCATTCTTTTTCCGGGTCTCCCAAATATCCGCAAGGACAGGGGTTCATGGCGGCGATTAAAATGAATTTAGCCGGAAAACTGACGGCTCCCTGGGCACGGGATACGGTGATGAAGCCGTCTTCCAGGGGTTGGCGCAGGTTTTCCAATACAGCGCGCTGGAATTCAGGGAATTCGTCCATAAAGAGGACGCCGCGGTGGGCCAGCGAAATTTCGCCCGGCCGGGGCCAGGCGCCTCCGCCCACCAGCGCCGCGCCCGAAGCGGTGTGATGAGGAGAACGGAAGGGCCGTTGACTAACGAGCGGCTGGTCGGCGGGCAGTTGGCCGGCCACGCTGTAAATTTTGGTGACCTCCAGGGCTTCGTCCAATTCCATTTTAGGCAAAATCAAGGGAACGGAGCGGGCCAGTAGGGTTTTTCCGGAGCCGGGCGGGCCTATCATTAAAACATTATGGCCGCCGGCCGCGGCTATTTCCAAAGCCCGCTTGGCGTGTTCTTGGCCCTTTATATGGAGCCAGTTTTCGTTGTTGGCCTGACTGGCGGTCAATTCCCCGATGTCCTTGGGTTTTTCCGGCTCCAAAGCCGCTTTATTTTCCAAATGAAGAATGAGTTCGCCGAGGTTTTCCGCGCCGATGACCCGCAGATCATTGACCAAAGCCGCCTCTCCGGCGTTTTCCTTGGGTAAATACAAGGTCTTAATCCCCAGTTTTCGGGCCGACAAGGCCACGGTAAGAACTCCGCTGACCGGGCGGAGTCGACCGTCCAGAGACAATTCGCCGATGAACAGTTTTCCTTCCGGTTCAAAAGGGAGGATTTGTCCGGAAGCCAAAAGGTAGCCGACGGCTATCGGCAGGTCGTATAAAGAACCTTCTTTTTTGAAGTCGGCCGGCGCGAGATTCACCGTTACTTTTTTGTTATGGCGGTTGGGCGGCTCAGCTCCGGAATTCTTGATGGCCGCCGAAACTCTTTGTTTTGATTCCTGGACCGCCGTGTCGGCCAAGCCCACTATATTAAAAGAGTGGAGCCCCCCTTGGAGGTCCACTTCCACTTCCACCGGCAGGGCGTCAAGCCCGAAAATAGCCGCCGAATGAATTTTGGCAGGCATGATATTAACTTACGACTTACAACTGACAACTCACAACGGTTGTTAGTTGTTGGTCGTCAGTCGTTAGTCAACATTTCAGGCAGGTTTTAGCCGCGGGATTGGCTTGAAGCCGTTCAAAAGGGATTTCTTTCCCGCAATTTTCGCAAATTCCGAAAGCGTCTTTTCGGATTTTTTCCAGCGCTTCGTTGACATCGCGGAGCCGTAGTTCCAAAACGTGCTCAATATGGAGCTTGTTTTCATATTCTTCCACTTCGTCGGCGCTTTCGCTCAGTTCCTGGGTTTGGCCGGCCATGTCGGGAAATCGGGTGTCAAAATCGCCCTTTAATTTCGGGTCGGCCTTGGCGAAATTATTGAGACCGGCCTCAATCTCATCTTTTTCTTTGAGTAATTTCGCTTTTATTTCTTTAAGCGATTGTTCCGATAGCATAAGGCGTTAAAAACCACTATTGCGACGTTCCGGTGCCCGGCTGGGTTCCCAGTTCTCCGTCAGGACTTAAAGAAATACAGTATTTTTTTACCCTGAGGCGGCATTGGGCGTTGGATGTGTAGCTTCCCAGAAGATATGTCGCGCCGGTCGGGTTTTGATGGTCGTAAATTTTGGATGTCCCCTGCTTGTAGACAAGTTTTAACATTTGATTACTGGCGTAATCCTGGATGTAGAGAAGTTTGTTAGGCGAGTCGCAAGTGCAGTTAATATTAAACATGCGCATCCCGCCGAAAGGCGTTTCGCCGCCGCCTCCGCCGCCGCCCTGAGCCTGAACCTTCTGTTTTTGAGAGAAATCAAAAAAAGAGTAACCGACAAAAATAGCAGCCGTAACCGCCGCCACAAGCGCGGAAATTATGATTAGCGTCGCGATTGCCGGTTTCATAAGCATTTTTAAAGTTAATGCCGATTATTTAGCCAAGAGAATGGCTTCAAAATCAATCAATAGCGTAAATGGCGCGCTTTCGCCGTTGGCGTTAATGACTTGCAGGATTGTCGGCACCCGGGAAGTGCCCGGCAGTCGTTCAACGATGCTCTCGGCCGCCTCTTTGGCCGCGGCGTTATACTCTGCCGGAGGAATTTCCGCCAAAAGGAGGTTTTTTAAATCCTCAACTCCCGAAGCGCGGAAATTCAGTTCTATTTTATTGCCGGCTGACGGTAAATTGGCGTACGCGAGGCGTGGTTCGCTGGTTATGTAGACGGTGTTGCCGGTAGGCGTGAAATTTGTCCCGGTTATGGTCAAAACAGAGGGACTTTGAGTGATAATTTGGGGCGTAACATTCGTGATGGTCGGTTTGGCCCGAGGTGTCGTTGGTAATCCGCCAACTGGCGGAGCGGTCGGAGAAGGGGTTGGAGGCGGAATAAGGAGATTCAGGATGCGTCGGGTTTGCGGCCCAACGAAGCCGGTCGGCGCGGCGAGTCCGATGGGGGCCAGAATTTCCGCCGAGTATTTTTTTTGGAAACGCAATGCCGCCGAATGCGTGAGAGGGCCGAAATAGTCGGTTTCATTGCCGATAGAGCCGGGTCCGGAAGCGGCGAGGCGCGTTTCCGGGTCCGAATTCAGTATTTTTTGCAGTTCGCGGACTTGCGAGCCCCGGCTGCCCAGCCGGAGGTCTTGCGTTATCGCCGCTTCGGCGAATAGCGGCGCCAGTATGCCGCCAAAAAAGAGGCTTGCCAAAAAAATGCGCGGCGCGGACGAATTTTCGCGGTTATAACGATGCTTCATAGCGGTTTTTGCGCGGTCTTCAATCTATTAAAAATATAGCAAAATAAAAAATAGGAGTCAATCAATGTTAATAATCAAATTTTTTGTTTGCCGCGAACCCAAATTTTATAAAAGAAAAAAATGGCTCAAACAAGCCATTTTTTTCCGCCTTGATTTGACTTTATGAAATTTTATTGTTTAATAATGTTGATTTGTCAACTATTTATCCACAGGAAAAATATTGAAGCGGAAAAATTTCTGGAAAATTGCGAAAGCGTTTAAATCTTCAAAAAGTCCAGTTGGTGTTGTTGCCGCTGTTAACGCAGCCGGTAACGCATTGAAAGGGCGCGGCCGCGCCGCTGGCGGCGCTGTATTGGACGTCCACATAAGACAAGCTGGTGCTTGAAGCGGCTATGGTATAAGCGGAAAAGGCCGAGGAGCGCAAAGTGATTAAATTTCCGGCAGAACCGTTAGCCGTGAAAGCGCCGTTGATGGTTTGGGTGGTGCCGGCGGTTAATGTGGCGGCTTTAGGGGCGGTATCAATGGTAAAATTGTTGAAAGTATTGGAGCCGTTAATAGCCAGAGCCGCGCTGCCGGCGGCAGTGTAAAGAAAATTATGGTAAGTCCGGCTGCCGCCGGCGAAGGTTCTGGTTGAGACCGAAGCATTAAGCCGCAAAGTTGAAGTGTTGGCGTTAAAAGTT
>CAZICC010000017.1:0-11042 GCA_964537645.1 uncultured Candidatus Saccharibacteria bacterium
AAGTCAAAACTCCTTGCTTGAAAAACATAAGTTTTTTATCCGAAGCGCCGCTTAAAATTAGCGTCGGCGATGACTTCGGTCTGAATTTTTATGCTTTGCGTCGCCCTAAAACCTTTTAACTTCGCGGTGACTTTCAAGCGAGGGGTCAAAAGCCGGGCGAAATCAAGGGAATATTGAAATTCCCAATCGGAAACAATCTGTCGACCAGCGCCGATTTATGCCGCTCCAAAAAATCGTCGCCGGGCGAAGCTTCAAGAGCCCGTTCAATTTCTTTTACCGCTTCTTCCAGTAAATCAAAAGGAATGTCGGCCGGAGCGTCAAAAGGCGAAATAATCCGATATCCGAATCTTTCTATCAAATCCCGGTTTTCCGGGGAATTTTTTATCAAAATCAAAGCGGCCGAATCCCAAAAAACCAGGCGGAAATCATGACGGCTCAACAGATGAAACGACAAATTTCTGACCACTTCGCGCCTGTCCGCGTCTCCTAGCGCATAATTCAACAAAAAAACGTTGAAGCCGTATTCATCAATCAGTTTGTCGCCGTATTGATGAAAAAAGTCGCCTTCGTCCCTTGATTGCCCGACGACGAGCCGCAAATAGTCGTAAGCCGGATTGCCCCGGTAAACGTCGACGCGGCCGTCTGTAAAAACGCGCTCTTTGGGCCAAAGTCGCCAAATCAGATAGCCGCCAGCGGCCGGCTGGTTGAAAATGGGGCCCTTAATCCGGTGTTCCTCCATAAAATCAACGGCTCTTGCCGGAATAACTTTGGCGCTTACCGGCTCGGAAGGCAGATTGCCGAAAGCGGGAAAATAAGCCAGTAAAACAAGGGCCAGCGCGACAAGCGCGAAGCGCGACGGACTGATTTTCAACCGTGCCAGAATTTTGGGAAAACCGGCCATAATTTCGGCGGCCGGCGGCAAGGCCACGATTGGAAAATAAGCGATATGCCTGATGGAAATCCAGGGAAGAATGGAAAACGCCGAAACCAAAATCCAATCAAAAAAGTCTTTTCGCCGCCGCGAAGAAAAACCAGACCGCCATTTTTTAATCTGGCCTATGGCGTAAGCCAAAAGAAAAACAGCCATTAACAAAATGTAAATTCTGGCTTGCAAAATATTTAAAAAATGGCTTAGAGAAAACCATTCGGTTATGGCCCAAACTTTATTCCAGGGCGCCACGATGTAAAAATAAGCCGGCGCTTTATAACCGCTGGGGTTTAAAAATAAAATGGCGAAGGAAGCGGCGCAAACGAAAAATGGCTTTTTTATTTTTCCGAACATTCCCGGAAAACCGCTTTTGAAGAAATGGGAAGCCGCGGCGGCGGCGACAAAAGCCGAAACGACGAAAAAACCCAGAATCGCGCTGGCGTGGGTATTCGTCCAAACCAGCATCAAAACCGGAGTCAGAAAAAAAATTTTTGAATCTTCGTTCCGCCGCCACCGCTCCAATAAATAAATCAGCGACACTAAAAAAACGTAAGAAAAAATCTGCGGTCTGGGGACAAAAAGCTCAAAAGTCAAATAACCGAGCGGCAAAACAAGCAGAGCGGAAAAAAAAGGCGGAGCGCCCCGCAATTCCGCGGTCCGCAAAACTATAAAATAAACCAGAACCGCCATTAAGGCGCTGAAAAAAATCAATCCCCAAATTCCCCCCGCGCAAGCGTAAATCAAATAAAAAATCATTTCCGCCAACCAGGAATGGGATATCCATTCCGCTCCCGAAGCCGAAAAAGAAAAGACATCGTGGCGGAGAACCGTCCAATTGGCGAAATTGTATTCGCCGGCTTTCAAATGATACCAAACGTCAAAATCGCCGATTGAGCGGATGCAAAAAAGAAAAACCAGGCCCAAAACCAAAAACTCCGCGAAACGGGGAGAAAGAAATATTTTGGCCGATTTTTCCCGAATCCCGGCCATGTTCATATTATTCATTTTAACACAAAACCACTCCTTCGGATAAATATCCGAAGGAGTGGTTCGTTAAAACGCCCGAAATTAAAATCGGCGTTCCCTTCTCTGAAAGCCGCCTCCCGGCCGGAAACCACGGCGGTTCCGGTTGCATTCCCAGCAGAAAAGCCGGCCGAATGTGCCGTCCTCGCGCTTGGTCGGCATAAAAGGCAGTTCTTTGATTTCCACTCCGCATTCGGCGCAAGTCAGATTCAGGTCCGAAACATCATGCTTCGGCCGCGGCTGACGATTGTCAAAATCCATTTTTCGTTCACCTAAATATTGGCGGACATCGTTAATACCATGTCCCGCTTTTATCTCGGTTAACTTATCGAAGCTGTTTTTAGGTGAACGACCACTTTAAAAGATTGCTTAAAACTTTTAAAACTTTGCCCGGGAAAAACAGGAAAAAACCCGCTTCCCAAGGCAATCACCTAACTTCGAACTTTTTAATTATATCCCGATTTTCTTTTCGCGTCAATAGCGCGCGTGGAATCGAAAATCCCCTCTTGCCGGAGGGGATTTTATTTAAACTTTGATGTCTGTATTTTTCCCGATAGCGAAATCTTTCGGACCGTCTATCCCTCCAAAAAATCCTTGACTATTTCCAGCGCCTCGGACCGCACTTCTTTGAGATTCTTTGAAGCGTCAATGACGCGCCATGTTTCGGGATTCCGGCGGGCCAATTCCAGATAGCCGGCCCGCAAACGCCGATGAAACTCCATTTTCTCCTTTTCAAACCGGGAAACGTTTTTCCCCCGCTCGCCAATTCCGGTTTCTGGCGGAACGTCCAAAAGAACGGTCAGGTCCGGCCGAAGATGGTCGCGGCTGAATCTATCCAGGCGGTAAATCTCCTCGAAATTGGCCAATTCCCGGCCGTAATACTGGTAGGCGAAAGTGGAACCGGAAAAACGGTCGCAGAACACTATTTTCTGGGCGGACAAAGCCGGTTTTATTATTTCTTCAACGTGCTGGGCGCGGTCGGCCAAAAACAAAAGCAGTTCGGCCCTGGGAACGATGTCCTTGTTTTTTTTATCTACCAGAATCTCGCGGATTTTCCCGCCGACGCGCGTGCCGCCCGGTTCGCGCGTGACCAAAACGTCGTATCCCGACTTCTTAAGGGCCGATGCCAGAAATTTTATCACCGTAGTCTTGCCGCTGCCCTCGCCGCCTTCAAAAGCGATAAAGGCGCTTTTCGTTATTTTGGCCGTTTTTGCCATATCAATTCCATTTTACCTCGTTTTATTTTAAAGAACAAATAAATCCAACAAATAAAAATAAGTTCGGGTGTTGTCTTTTTGCGACGCCCGAACGAACAGTATTTTATTTTCAACCCAAAAGGATTCCGTTCACTCCGCTACCTCAATCCCCATTGAACGCGCCGTTCCTTCAATGATTTTCGCCGCCGCGTCAACGTCGTTGGCGTTAAGGTCGGCTATTTTCTTTTCGGCTATTTCCCGTATCTGGGTCTTGGTGACTTTGCCGACTTTTTGCTTATGGGGAACGCCCGAACCTTTTTCAAGGCCGGCCGCTTTTTTCAGCAAATCGGAGGCGGGCGGCGTCTTGAATTTCAAGTCAAAAGTCCGGTCCTCATAAACCGTTATTTCCACCGGAATGACGTCGCCGGATTTTTCCCTGGTCGCTTCGTTAAAACGGGAACAAAAATCCTGAATGTTCAGGCCGTGCTGACCCAAAGCCGGACCGACCGGCGGAGCCGGCGTGGCTTGTCCCGCGGAAATTTGAAGCTTGAGAATTGTTTTGATGGGCTTTGCCATAACGCGGCATTATCCGAATCTACGAATTTTTATCCCAATCAGCGAATAGAAAATGATAAAATTATTCGTTGATTTGGATTCTCATTCGTTGATTGGAATAATATTTATATTTTCTTCACTTGGAGAAAATCCAATTCCACCGGCGTTTCCCGGCCGAACATTGACACCAGAACTTTGATTTTTCCGCGCGCTTCGTCTATCTCCGAAATTTTGCCGTCAAAATCTTTGAACGGCCCGTCAATGATTTTAACCGGATCGCCCACCGCGACATCAATCTTATACTTTGGTTCCTCAATACCCATTCTTTCCATCAACCGATTGATTTCTTCCTGGGATATCGGCACCGGCGTGGTACCCGAACCGATGAAGCCCGTGACTCTGGGGGTGTTCCGGACAACATACCAGGAATCGTCGGTCACTATCATCTCCACCAGGACGTAGCCGGGATAAATTTTTTCTTCCACGATTACCCTCTTGCCGCTCTTGATTTTTATCTTTTTCTCTTTTGGGACAAGAACGTTGAAAATCTTGTCGCCCATATCCAAGCTCTCAATCCTCTGCCTGAGATTGCGCGCCACGGCGTCTTCATAGCCGGAATAGGTATGAAGCACGTACCAATTTTTCCCTAAATTTACCTGCTGCTTGGGCATGCCGATTTTGTTGAATTTTTATCTTGAAATGAAACTTTGCACCAAAAAAGTAAAAAACCAGTCAAAAACGCTGAGGTATATCGCCACCGCCAAACTCAAACCGATGACGATGGCGGTATATTTGGTCGTCTCCTCGCGAGTGGGCCAATTCACTTTTTTCAATTCCACCTTCGTTTCTTTCAAAAATGCGATTATTTTATTAAACATGGTAATTTGATTGTCGTTGGATTTTAAAAAGCCCCCGAGGGCCATACTTGCCCATATTCTACTCTTTCCGAATCAAATGTCAAGATTCCTCACGTTCTTGGCGTGCGTCTGAATAAAGCGCTTGCGCGGCGCCACTTCTTCGCCCATCAAAATATCAAATATGCCGTCGGCTTCCTTGGCGTCTTCAATGGTCACTTTTTTCATTACCCGGTTTTCGGGATTCATGGTTGTTTCCCACAACTGATCGGGATTCATTTCGCCAAGACCCTTGTAGCGCTGGATATTGGGCGCCCCTTCTTTCGCTTCTTTCTTCAAGGCCTGCGTAATTTTGTTTTTATCGTCATCGCTGTAAGCGTATTCCACCCGCTTTCCGGACTGAATCCGGTAAAGCGGCGGCTGGGCGATGTACAAATAGCCGTTTTCTATCACTTGCGGCAAATAACGGTAGAACAAGGTCAGAAGCAAAGTCCTGATGTGCGAACCGTCAACATCGGCGTCCGTCATGATGACGACTCGGTGATAACGCAACTTGGAAATATCAAAATCCTGGGCAATGGCCGTTCCTAAGGCGATAATCAGGGCCCGGACTTCCTTGTTCGTCAGAATTTTGTCAATGCGGGCTTTTTCCACGTTCAAAATTTTTCCGCGCAGGGGCAAAATCGCCTGGAACTGGCGGTCGCGGCCCTGCTTGGCCGAGCCGCCCGCGCTGTCGCCTTCCACTATGAACAGCTCCGATTCTTCGGCGTTGCGGCTTGAACAATCGGCCAGCTTCCCCGGCAAGGCCAAGCCCTCCAAAACGCCTTTGCGCAAAACCGTTTCCCTCGCGGCTTTGGCGGCTTTGCGGGCTTTGGCCGACAAAATGCATTTTTCCAGGATTTTGCGCGCGTCCTGCGGGTATTTTTCCAGAAACTCTCCGAACTTGTCGCCGAAAACCGAATCCACGGCAGACCGGGCCTCGGGATTGCCCAATTTCGCCTTGGTCTGGCCCTCAAACTGGGGTTCGCGCAATTTGACGGAAATCACCGCCATCAAACCCTCCCTGACGTCGTCGCCGGTAAGGTTCTCTTCGCCTTCCTTCAGATAGCCGTTTTTCCTGGCGTGATCGTTCAAAGTCCGGGTCAGGGCCGTGCGAAAACCGGTCAAATGCATCCCGCCCTCTCCGGTATGGATGTTGTTGGCGAAACCGGTTTCGTAACCCTGGATGTCGTTGTTGTATTGCAAGGCCGCTTCAACGCTGATTTTGTTCGCCTCTCCCGTGCCGTAAAAAATGTTTTCCTGGAGCGGCTCTTCGTTTCTGTTTAAATATTTAACGTAGGAAGCGATTCCGCCTTCAAAATAAAAGCCGTAACTTGACGGCAGGGCCGTTTCACCTTTTTTCGTCCGCTCGTCAACGACGGTGAGTTTCACGCCTTTCGTCAAATAGGCCTGTTGGCGCAGATGATCCAAAATTTTTTTCAAATCAAAATCAATCTCCTTGAATATTTCCGGATCCGGTTCAAATGTCACGGTCGTGCCGGTAGCGGAACACCGGCCTTCTTTCCTGACTTTGGTTTTCGGCCTGCCGCGCGAATACTCCTGGGAATATTGCCAACCCGCGCGGCAAACCTCGGCCCGCATCCGGCAAGATAACGCGTTAACCACCGAAACGCCCACGCCGTGCAACCCTCCGGCAACCTTATAGGATTTGCCGCCGAACTTGCCGCCGGCGTGCAGCATGGTCATCACAGTTTCCAGGGCGGATTTCCTGGTCTGCTTGTGGATGTCAACCGGGATTCCCCGGCCATCGTCTTTGACGCTGACGCGGTTTTGCGGCAAAAGACGAACTTCTATGTTCCGGCAAAAACCGGCCATGGCTTCGTCAATGGAATTGTCCACCACTTCCCAAATCAAATGATGCAAGCCCTCAACGCCGGTGGAACCGATGTACATTCCGGGACGCCGGCGCACCGGCTCCAGTCCCTCTAAAACGTAAATATCTTTGGCTTCGTACGAAGATTTCGGTTTTTCGCCCGCGCTCTCCTCGACGACTTCGGTCGACGTTGGCGCAAGAACGGCTACCGCCTTGATTTTGCGGGTTTTTTTGGTCTTTTTTTCCTGCTTTGAAGATTTTTTCGTATTCTTCTTTTTTTTCTCCATATTATCTTCTTATCTCCGCGTTTAATTCTTCGCGCAAAGTTTTTAAAATATTGTCCATCTCTCCGTTGACTTCAGCGTCAGTCAAAGTATGGTTCCGGGATTGAAAAATCAAATGGAACGCCAAACTCTTTTTTCCTTCGCCCAATTCCGCTCCCTCGTAAACGTCAAACAATTCCACGTCTTCAATATATTTTACCCCAGCCGCATAAACCGCGTCCAGAACCTCGCTGATTCGCGTCTCGCTGGAGACCAAAATGGCGACATCCCGCGCAACGGCCGGATATTTGGGAATAGGCGCGTACTCCCTTTCTTCCTGGACGAGTTTCAACAAATTTTCCAGGTCAAAATCAAAGGCGACGACGGCCGAAGGAATGTCAAATTTTTCCAGCGCGCCCGCCCGAATCTCGCCGATAAATCCGAATTCGCCGCCGTTCATTTTGATTTCAGCCGATTTCCCCAAATTCCAAACGGCCTTGGGGGGCGCTTCGGCGGTTGGCTCGACATTATCATACCATCGCTCCGCGACTCCCAAGCCATCCAAAAGCCCGTCAATCGCTCCCTTCAGTTCGTAAAACAACTCGCCGGGAATTTTTTCGGGGGTTTTCCGCCAAATCGCTCCCGAAAAACGCCAGCGCTCGCTTACCCCGCTCTTGGCCGGTTCAAAAACTTTTCCGATTTCAAAAATTTTCGCCTCTTTGAAATTCCTGGAATTTCGCGCGATGTTTTTCAAGAGTCCGACAAGCAAGGAATCGCGCAAATACCGGAAATCCCGGCTGACGGGATTTTCCAATTCAACAAATCCCGCGCCTTTTGAACGATTCGTCAAAAGACGCGGGGCGGCCGACTCTTCCAAAATATTTATTTCCCGCTCGCCCAGAAACGAATAATTATAGGCCTCGTTAAAACCCTGGCCGGCCATAGCCGACTTGATTTTGTCGCAAAGATTCAAAAAATCGTCTTTCCGCGAAGAAGTCAAAACCGCTTCCGGAAGACGCGAAGGCATTTTTTCGTAGCCGTAAATCCGCAAGACCTCCTCAATTAAGTCCTCCGGAATTTCAACGTCCGGGCGCCAAGTCGGCGCCTCCACCATCCATCCGCCGGATTTCGGCGCCGTCTTGAAGCCCAGAGAGTTTAAAATTTTCACGACTTGCGCCGGCTTTAACCGGAATCCGGCCAATTTATTTATTTTCTCCATCTCCAATTTGATTTTTTTCGACAGAACCTTTTTAGGATAAAAATCCATCATTCCGCCAAGCGTGCGTCCGCCGGCGCATTCTTTTATCAATAAACAGGCGCGGTTCAACGCGACCTCGGTCAAATTCGGGTCAATTCCCTGTTCAAAACGCATTGAGGCGTCCGTGCGCAAATTAAAAATCCGACTGGCGTTCCGGATGGCCTGGCTGTCAAAATTGGCCGATTCCAGGACGATTGTTTTTGTTTTCGCGCCGATTCCCGACCCGCTGCCGCCTTTGATACCGGCAATCGCCACCGGATTTTTGTCGTCGGCAATAACCATAATTCTTTCGTCAAGGTCGTATTTTTCGCCGTCCAGCGAAACGATTCGTTCTCCTTTTTTTGCCCGGCGGACGATAATTTTTCCGCCTTCAAGTTTGTCCAAATCAAAAGCATGCAGGGGCTGGCCGAGTTCCAGCATAACGAAATTGGCGACGTCAACGATATTGTTTATCGGCTTTTGGCCGACGGCTTCAAGCCGGCGCGCCAGCCACTTGGGCGAAGGGCCGATTTTCGCGCCCGTCAAAATTACCGCCGAATAACGGGGGCAAAGTCCTTTTTCCCCGACCTCAATTTTCAAGCCGGCTTTCCCTTTGGCTCGCCCCGGCTTCAAGGCCGCGGGCATTTTTAGGCGCGAACCGGAGACAACCGCCGCTTCCCGCGCCACCCCAAGATGAGAAAAACAATCATGAGCGCGGTTCGGCAAAATATCCATGTCCAGGATAAAATCATCGCGTTGACGCGACACCGATTCAACCTGAAAACTCCGCATGGTCAAAAGTTCGGCCATTTTTTGAGGCGCTATTTTTCTTACCAAATAATCCTGCAGCCAATTATATGAAAATTTCATTTTATGCGACGGAATTACTCTGATATTTGACGGATTTCCGCGGAAAATCTTCCGCGATGTTCCGTCTGGTATCCGTGTTTATCCGTTAGGTATCCGCGTTTTTCCGTTTATTTTGGCGGCGCGCCCGGCTTTCCCGAAGCGCGGCTTCAAACATTTTGTTGTGAATCCAAGCCAAAAAATTCGCGCGGGAAAAGACGCCCTGAAATCGCGAGTAGGCCTCGATTTCCAAAGGCATCGCGCTTTCTTCCGGCGCCGGCTTTTCAATGATTTCTCTTAATTTCCTGTGCTTCAATATCTCCCGGCGGAAATGCTCCTGGCATTCCCGGAAAATTTCCTGGCGGTATTCGCGGAATTCCCCGGAGCCTTCCTTGAGCGAACCCTTTTTGAATTTTTCAAAAATTTCCATATCACGGAAGGTCAGTCTCCGAACGTTCAGGATTGTAACCAGGTGCGGGTCATATTCTTCTTTCCTTTCCATTTTTTTGATTTCTTCGTCTTTTAACCGATTGATTTCTTCGCGGAAATTTTCAAGTTCTGGTTCTTTTTCCGCGGTTTCCACGCTTTTTTCTTCCGTTTTCAATTGCTCAAAATTGAATTCCATATTTTTGCCGAATTACGAAAATTGCCTTAAAAACCTCAAATCGTTCTGGTAAAAAAGCCTGATGTCGTCAATGCCGTATTTTATCATCGCCACCCGGTCCAGTCCCAAACCGAACGCGAAGCCCTGCCAGTCGCGAGGGTCGTAGCCGGCGGCCTTGAAAACGTTGGGATGGGTCATTCCGGCTCCCATGATTTCCAGCCAGCCGGCGCCGCCGCAGACATTGCAACCTTTTTTCGCGCATTTAACGCAGGAAACGTCAACTTCAAAACCCGGCTCAACGAAAGAAAAAAAGCTGGGCCTTAACCTTACGGAAACTTCCCTTGTGAACAATCTTTTGAAAAATTCAGCAATGACGCCTTTGAAATCGGCCACGGAAACGGTCTTGCCGACCATCAGGCCCTCAATCTGGTAAAACTGTATGTCGTGGGAGGCGTCGGTGGCCTCATACCGAAAAACCCGGCCGGGAGAAATAATCCTGAAAGGCGGGCGATGCGTCTCCATGTAACGCGCCTCCATCGGGCTCGTATGGGTCCGCAATAATAACTTACGACTTGCGACTTGCGACTTACGACTGTCGTTAGTCGTTGGTCGTTGGTCGGTGGTCGTTTTAAGCCAAAAAGTATCCCACATGTCCCTCGCCGGATGATTTGGCGGAATATTCAAGGCGTCAAAATTGTAATATTCGGTTTCCGCTTCCGGCCCCTCAATCACCGAAAAACCCATTCTTTCGAAAATGCCTTCAATCTGGGCTCTGACGCGCGTCAGAGGATGCAAACTTCCGCGCTCCGTCTTAAAGCCGGGCCTGGTGATATCAATTTTGCTCCAAGCGGCCCCGATTAAAGCAGCTTTCTTCAGATCGCCCGATTTCCCGTTTATCAGTTCACCTATTTCTTTTTTGAATTCGTTGGCCGCCCCGCCAATTTCCCTTTTTTCTCTTTCGCCCAAATCCTTCAACGACTTTAAAATCGCGGTAAGCGCGCCCCTGCGTCCGAGATATTTGACGCGCAAATTTTCCAAGGCCTCCAAATCCTTGGCTTTTTTGACTTCTTCAAAGGCGCTCTTTTTAATTGCCGCCAATTTTTCCATCAACATAATTCAAAAATGCGATGTTTCCATTCCGCCGCGTTATTTGATTCTTAAAAACAATTCGAAAAAAACCAGCGCGCCGACAACCAATAAAACGGTCAGAATGTTCAGAATCTGAAGTTTCGCCAGCCCCAATAATCCGCAAAGCCCCAGAGAAATCAGTATCGCCTGGCGAAGCGAATCAAAAAAGCGGGAAGACGCTTGCGAATTTCCAAAAAATTTTTTTCTCACATAGAACCCGGCAAGATAAAAAATTCCGCTCGTCCCCAGAATCAAACTTAAATAAAAAATCACGAAACCCAAAATACCGATGGTTTCGGGAGCGGAAAAAACCACCAAACTCCAAAAAGCCGCCCAACTTATCAAAGCGCCTGTGGCTATCCACGCGCTGAATCCGTCAACTTTTAACGAGCGGATGGAGCCGATTCCGTTTATTAACAACTGCCTCATACCCACCAATTGTACCAAATTTTTAAAGGGAAATCAACTGAAAATCCGGTCGCCTAAGGCGACCGGATTTTTGACGGCGGACCCGGCCGGATTTGAACCGGTGATC
>CAZICC010000017.1:11052-11437 GCA_964537645.1 uncultured Candidatus Saccharibacteria bacterium
GGGAGGCGTGTTAAACCAGGCTACACCACGGGTCCAGTACCAGGGGTGGGGATCGAACCCACGACCTAGGGCTTATGAGTCCCTCGCTCTGACCAACTGAGCTACCCTGGCGTTAAAAACAAATTTCGCTTCGTTCAATTTGTTGCGGGGGTTGGAATTGCACCAACGATCTCAAGGTTATGAGCCTTGCGAGATACTACTTCTCTACCCCGCGATGTAATGTAAAACTTATTATACTAAAAATAACCAAAAAAAATCAAGTGGATGTTTATCTTAATTCACGGCGAAACCCAAAAATCCGCGACGGCCAAATCGTCAAAATAAACAGGATTGCCGGGGATATTGGAAGTGGAATAAACCAATCCGGCTTTAACGGCCGGAAAAC
>CAZICC010000018.1:0-11031 GCA_964537645.1 uncultured Candidatus Saccharibacteria bacterium
ACGGCCACGATGATCATGAAGAAGAACATGAAGGCCATGAAGAGCATAATGAAGAGGAACATCATGCGGAAAAGGAAGCAAGTCACGGTCACGTTGTGCCTAAATCGGACATTAACAATTACGGCTTTTTCCTGGTGGAATCGCGCAAATTTCAGAGCCATCCCAATCCGGACGAACGCGTGAACATCATCAGGATTTCCGGAGGCGAGGTGTCAATCGTCCCGGAAATAATCCTGTGGCTGATTGAAGAAATAGAAAAATACGGCTTGGAAAATCGCCTTTACCTTTGGGCCGACACCAATCTGACCACCTTGAACACTTTTTGGGGCAAGATGTCGCGCCGGGACATTGACAAAATCGCCGCCTTCCGGAATTTCGGCATCGTCGGCTGTTACAAAGGCATTGATCCACAATCGTACCGCGATAACACCGGCGCGAACCCCGATGCCTGGATGGCTCAGTTCTTAAGCCACCGGTTGCTGGTTGACATGGGTTTTGACGTTTATTCCTATCTTTCGCCCGCGATTTTTTTCCGGACCAAGGAAGAGGAAAAATATCTGGAAAGACGTCTAAAGAATTTCATCATGACGCTTCAGTGCGTTGTTGACCTGGCCGCAGCCGGTCGCCTTTATCCTTTGGAGATAAAGAGTTATTCCCCGATGGAAGGAAGATTGACTCCCGAACGCCAAAAAGCCCTGGAGCTTCACTACAAGGTCAGGGAACTTTTGCGGAAGATCCAGAGGGAACTTTTCGGCCATTCCCTGGATTGCCCCCATGGGATTCCGACCAAGACCAGATGAAAACAAAAAGGCCCCGATTCATTTCGGGGCATTTTTATTTTTATTTCTTTTCGTTTTCAATCGCCGCTGAAAGCATTGAAAGAGCCGCCGGCAATCGGCGCCTCGTCAATAATCCGGTCAAATTCTTTCAGTTGTTCCTCGGTGGCGCCTTCTTCTTTGAGGTTATGGCGAACATTGCTTTTCGTGGCGTTGAATTCCGACCAGCTCCATGGACGGCCCTTGAAAAGGGCGACTTGTTCGGCCATCTTTCTTGCTGTCTCGTCGTTGAGTATTTTTTTCTCCGTCATCCATCGCTTCTCCTTTTTTGGTTTTAATTTTTCAATGTTCCGACAGAAAAACAGATTAGCAGATAAATCGACGAATGTCAATCATTTCAAGGCCTCACATCAAAAGAGGCGACGCGCCGACGAGCGCCCCGTAAATTAAGAGAACCAACGGTATCAGCGACCGAAAACCGAAGAACAAAAACAGGATTAAAATCACGAAGCCGTACTGTTCCAGGAACGTTTTAACGGGTTCCCAGGAATATGGCAGGGCGGAAAAAAGGATTTTTGAGCCGTCCAGCGGCGGAATGGGCAGGAGGTTGAAAATTCCCAGAACCAAGTTTATCCAGACGATAATATGGAAAAATAAGAAGAATGGCGCCGGGCCAAGTCCGTAATAATCGGCCAGACGTATAAAGGCGGCGAAAAGGGCGGCCAGGGAGAAATTGGCGGCCGGGCCGGCAAAACCCACCAGAGCCGGCCCCCATCTTTGGTATTTGAGGTTGTAAGGATTGTAAGGCACGGGCTTGGCCCAGCCGAAAACGAATCGGCCGCCGGAAAAAAGCAGCAGCATCAAAGGGAACAAAAAAGAGCCCCACGGGTCAAGATGTTTTAAGGGATTCAAAGTCAGTCGGCCGGCGTATTTGGCGGTCGGGTCGCCTATGGCGTTGGCAACGGCGCCGTGGGAGACTTCGTGGACCACGACCGCGAAAAGAAGGACGATGATGAAAAAAACTGTTTCCATTTTACCCCGTAGTGAAATTTCGACTTCTCTGCGAAGAAGGAAATTTCAAACCACGCTAATTAAATCAGTTTAAAAATTTAACGACTTTGCCCCGTTTTTGCGCCAAAGGCGCCAGTCGAAATTCTACTACGGGGCTTGTAAAAAGATTAATTTTATGGTTCAATGATTGGGTATCCGTAAATTTCAAATTTTATGTCAAAAATCTGCCAAATTTGCGCCAAGTCGCCGGTTGTCGGCGTCACCCGCCGGCTTCTACGAGGTAAGTATAACCCAACCGCCAAGAAAAGAAAATATCCCAATTTGCAATGGGTTCGTTTGGCCGGCGGCAAAAGGGTGAAGGCCTGCGCGAAATGCATTAAGACGCTTTCAAAATCAAAATAGTTTAGAAAAGTTCGGGCTGTAGTATAACGGCATTATGCATGCATGGGGTGCATGTGACCCGGGTTCAACTCCCGGCAGCCCGACCAATGAAAATCCCCCGATATTTTTATCGGGGGATTTTTGTTGTCGTTACCACCGGCGATGGTGCCGGTAGGGTTGACCATAATAAGGATAGTGGTCAACCCATTGTCGGGTTTGAAACCGCCGCTGGGCATAAGGACACCATTCCCAGCGGGTTTCCCAGTGCCCGCCGTAATACCCGCGAGGCGAAGATCCTCGCGGCGCATTATTATGCTTAGTTTCCCATTTCCAGTGCCCGCCGTAATACCCGCGAGGCGGGGGAGGCGGAGGATATGGATAAGGGTCCGGGTCCGGATGCGGCGTGGGGATAAATATAAACGGCGGAGGCGGAATAAAAATCCGCCAATCAAATTTGTAATCGCGGCGATGGTCGCGATGACGGTCTCCGGCCATTGCCGGCGCCGCGACGGCCAACAAAACCAATGCCAACAAAATCAACCCTATCTTTCTCATTATTTTCTCCTTTCTTCATATTTTTAAAGGTTCGGTGTCATTTTTGGCTGCTTTCGCCATATTAGCGAAAGCAGCCGTTCCTGTCAATTTCAGTAATCGTATTCTATCATATATTTTAATTTTTGTCAAGATAAAAATGAACAATAAAGCGCGGATTTTTTATCCGCGCTTTTTATCGGTTTTTAAAAAAATTTTTTAGGAAAATTTTTTCGCCAATTCTTTGTCCAGCACGTAAAGGCAGATTTCTTTTGCCGCCTGCTCCGTGTAACCGGATTTGGCGACCAGGTTTTTAATCAAACGTTGCACATGTTCTTTGAGCCGCGTGTCAAAAGTCCTGAATTCCGCGGTTCCGAATGACTTGACCGCTTCCTGGAAACTTTTGTTTTCAACGAACGGCTGGAGAACTCTTTCTTTCAGGTTTTTGACGTAAGAGCCTAAAAGTTCCTGATACAGTTCCGTTTCCGTCATGTCTTTGCCTGGATCCTGGGCAATAATCTTGATATACTTTTGCTGGATATCTTCGGCAAAATTCAGGGCGTCGCTATCGCTCATTTGCTTTCCGGAAACGTAGCTTCCGATAAGTTTAAGGAAGTCAATCGTCACTTCAATTTTCTTGCCGGTGTATTTGCACGTCACTTTGTTTCCCGGGTCGTAATTGACGGCGCAAAGGTAATTCAGGATGTCTTCCTGAATCTGTTTTTTGTTGTAAAAATAAAGAGATTCTTTCACTTCGCCCAGAATCAGGTAATCGTACCAGTCCACCAGCGAATTGATGAAATTTTTCGGTATATTCTTGTCGCGGCGTTCGCTGCCTATTTTGTGCTTAAAGTAATCCACGACGTTGTCCATGCCTATCAGGGTGGGTTTCGAGTCGTAAAAGCTGAAAAATTCCCCGAATAATCTGATGGATTCCCGGCCGGAAAATCCTTGGTCGCCTTCATTTTCCGCTCCGGCGATCAATTTCCGCCTCATCCGCGCCGTAAACTGTTTTTTGTCTTCTTCCGACAGCCAGGTCGGGATGATTCCGCTGTATATTTCCATCCTGAGCAAGAGGCCGTATTCGTCGCAGTATTTCTTGTATTTGCTCAAGTTTTTAATCCACTCTTCAAGAGGTTTGCAAGCGGTGTTCATCCGCGAAGAAATTATTATTCTCGCGAAATTTTCCAGCACCCTCGGGAGGAAATGCGAATCAATGTCGTCCCCGAAAATGCTGCGGTAAATTTTGACTTCGGTAGCCGGCTCCATTACGTAGGGAATCTTCAGATACCGGATTCTTCCCTGAAACGATTCCGTTTTTTCCGTCTCCAAGTCTTTTCTGTCTTCAGGGTTCATTAAGGCGAGGAAAAGTGAATTTATCCTTTCTTCTATCGCGCCGTTCACCTTGTGGACCCCTTCGCTGATGACATTGTGAAGGTCGAGCAACCTTTCTTTGTTGCAGGACTTGATGTCCATCAAGATGTAGATGCCGTTATTCGTCCTGGCCAGGGGAGAAAACACGTATTTCACCCGGTTGGCTTCAAAAATCTGGTCCAATTTTTCCTGTATTTGCTTGTCGGTCAGGCAAGTTTCTTTTATCGGTTTGTCTCCCGGATTGAAAATACTGATGCCTTCGCCAAGGCGTCTGTCAAACTGGTAGGGCCGGACTTTGACCGAGGACAAAACTTTGTCCAGGGAACCGAGTTTGTCAAATAAGGTCCAAAAAAGGGATTTGCAGATGGTGCAAACTTCTTCTTTGAATATCCACTCATATTCTTTGGCGTGGGAAATTTTGCGCCTGATTTCAGCCGGCGTTTCGGACAGCAGTTTGTCCACAAATTCGACGCGATAATTTTTGGGAATAATCAGTATGGGGTGATCGTGGCTCGGGCAGGGAACTTCTATTTTTTTTCGGAAAGAAGCGATGCCGATATTTTCCCGGCTACTGGATCCGGAAACGAGGAGGTTCTCGTCTATTTCCCAGGAGATTTCAAAATTTTGCCCTTCTCGCGTGCTCGTGTATTCTTCAAATTTCTGAAGAAGGTTATTCAGAAAGGTTGATTTGCCGCAGCCGGACGGCCCTTCAAAAACGTATATCCGGTTCTGCTGGGAACCCTGGCGCAGCGCCTCAACCTGCCGTATGAACCTGTTGGCGAAAAGCCGGTCGGCGAAAAAAGGGTTGTCCATTCCTTCGACGAAAAGCTTTGAGCAGTCGTATTTGACGAATCCGATATTTTCGGGGTCGTCGGGGTATTCGTCTTCCCCCGCGTCGACGTAGGTTTTGACCATGTCGTGGAAGAGTTGAAAAATATTGCGCAGGACCCTTCGGGGATCAACTCTCGTAAGTCCAAGAAATTCTTCAAAGTCAAAAATCTTCCTCTTTTCTTTGCTTTCAATCTCGTTCTTAAAAGATTCAAAAGCTTTTTTTATCTGGTCCATGTCGCGGCTCCTCTTAATCTTCGCTTTCATCGGAAATGACGTTTCTTTTGATTTTTTTATCTTTGCAAGCGTAAAGCACGCGGAGCTTCTTGAACTCGGGGATTTCATCGGGATTTCGCAGTTTTTCCCAGTAATCTTTTTCTTCAAATTCAAATTCCGTCGTTTCAAGCGCCACGTTGTCGTTCCAGAGGTAAGAAAGGCCTGTCAGAACCGCCGGAATATATTTTGTCACCAGCGTTCTTCCTTCAAAAATGTGGTCAAGGTATAATTCGTTCTCTTTGGCCTTATCTTCCGAAATCACGACATGGGGCGGGTGATACAGGGCCTTGTTGAGCATTTCCCGGTATTTTTTGCCGCTCTTTGATTTGATGTAGATTTCGGCGTTTCCGAGATTTTTCCGGCCAAGGCGTATTCCGGCGACGAATAACCGGTATTTATCCGTGAAATCCTGGAAATCTTCGTCGGAAAGGAAATTTACCAGCGTGTAATCGTCGAAATTTTCCCTTATTTCAAAAATGATTTTCTTTCCGTATTCTT
Source organism: uncultured Candidatus Saccharibacteria bacterium (assembly GCA_964537645.1). Taxonomy (GTDB): domain Bacteria; phylum Patescibacteriota; class Minisyncoccia; order CAZICC01; family CAZICC01; genus CAZICC01. The sequence goes on from CAZICC010000018.1 coordinate 5,676, forward strand.
CTCCCATTTTTCGGTCGTATCGCTGCCGGTCATGGATGTTTTTTATCAATTGATATTCGCGGGAAAGTTTCCCTTTGGCCCCCATTTCTTCAATGAACTCAAAAAGCTGTTTGCCGATGATGTAAGGATTGAATCCGACCCTGGGATTCATCAGGACTCCGGAATTGACTTTGGCGAAGTCCACTTCGCGCCCGTTGATTCTTTTATCGGTCATAAACAATCTTTCGTGCCAAAGGCTGGCCCATCCTTCGTTGCCGATTTTGCTTCTGATTTGAGGCTGGAAAAACAGGGATGTCCTTCTCACTACTTCAAGCGCGTCTTTCATCCACCTGTTTTTCTCCTTGTTCAGAAAATCGGAGCGTTCCAGAAGGTATTGCAGGATATCTTTCGTCTTCTTCCTTTTTTTCTTTTCGTTTTTTTTGAAGACGCTGTTGAATTCCGGAAATTTGCTTCGGAAGTCGTGGTCGTCAAAAAATATCGCTTCTCCGCGGGTTTGGCCGAATTGTTTCAGGCAGCGGTTATAACGCTCCACTTCTTCATGATAGAATTTCAATTCAATCGTTCCTTCTTTATGGAGCCGCTTAAGGAATCCGCCGAAATAGAAATTTATTTTATCGGAAAACGTTCCGAAAAGGTTTTGCGCCCGAATCTTGTCGGCCTCTTCCAATTCTTCGTAATAGCCGACGAGATTGTCTATTCCCCTGGCGAATTCAATAACGTAGTCAACCCACCGCTTTTCCGCGCCCATTTCTTCGCGAATTCTGTTTATCAAACGTTTGTCCGCCAGCGCCTGGCCGCAGAAATCGTCATCCCAGGTTTTTCGGAAGAAAACGTTGTTTTGAAAGAAGTCTATATGGCCCAAAACGTGGTAAAAAATCATCACATTGAGCCAATCCGGATTATTGTCGTTATAGAACGATATCGCGGGCCTGGTGTTTATGACGGTTTCGTAAGGATTGTGGGGATAGGCGTCGTAAATCCATTTGTCCCTGATGACTTCCACGTCGTGAACCCAGTAGTCGTAAAGGGTCGGAATCATCGCTTTCGCGGAAAGTTCTATCAACTCGCGGTTGGTTACGATGTATTCCAGCGTTCCTCCTCGAATTTTTAAGCCGGCGGCTTCCGCTCTGACCTTGCATTCTTCCATGATTTTTTTCGTTCTCTGGTCTATCAATTCCATCGGTTTTACCCCCTTTTTATTGAGATTTCAAGGTGCTTTCTTTAATCTAAAATTTACGGGATTTTAAGCGGAAAGTCAAGTATTTATCTAAAAAAAAGCGGGCGATTTTTTTCGCGCCGCTCTTGAGTTTTTAACCGTGTCGGCCGGTTATTAGTTAATCCTGGGAAATCAGGGCTTCAATGGCCTCAATATTGTCTTCTTCGGAAACGCCCGCGCTTTTCATGATATGCATTTTGAAAATTTCTTTTCTCTCCGTAAAATTTCCTTTTTTCACGTATTGTTCTAACTCGCTTTCTCTGTCTCCGTAATAAGGGTGTTTCAGCACGCAAACGCCCATCCGGTTGGCGTAACTTAGGATTTTTTCTATTTCCGGAATCGCTTCTTTGCCGTTGTCAAAATCGTCGCCGTCGGTGCCCTGGAAAACATAAATATTGTAATCCCTGGCCAATCCCTCGCTTTCAACTATTTCATTGATTTTTCTGTAGCCCGAAGGTATGAGGGTGCCGCCGGCGGCGCTTTTCCTGAAATAATCTTCAACCGTGACTTCTTCGGCTTCGGTGTCGTGGACGATGAATCTCGGAACAACCAGTTTTTCGTATTGGACCAATAGCCAGGAGTAAATCATCAAGTGTTGATTCACTATTATTTTGGTCGGCTCCCCGCTCATTGAGCCGGAATAATCTCTTAAGAAAAAAACGACCGCCTGGGATTTCCAGACTTTTTCCCGCGACAGAATCCGGTAAACTTTGTCCCGGGGGCCGACAACAAATTTCGTCGTGTCAATATTGTCTTTGTCGAGCCGGCCGAGGGCGATGTTGGTTTTTACGATGCTTTTCAGAGTCGCCTTTTTGTCCAAGAGCTGGCCGGAACCTCTGTGCCTGTCGGTCAAGTCGTAGATATATTCGTCGGTTGGGATTTTTTTTCCTTTGTCTTTCAGGTTCGGGAGCTGGAATTTTTCCGAAAGTTCTTTCCCGAGCTGGTAGGCCTCGGTTTCAATGCCGTGTTCGCCGGGCTCGTCTCCGGCTTGAGAGTCGTCGCCCTCGCCCTCGCCTTCGCCGTGGAGCGGAGTTTCGCCGATGACATCTCCCGTTTCGCCTTCGCCGTGGCCGGCCGCGGTTCCCAAGTCCCCGACTTCTTCGCCGTCTTGTTCGCTTTTCGGCTCAAACTCCCCGTGGACGAGTTTTTCTTCCTCCACGTAGGGAACCATTATTATTTTACCCGGTCCCGCCAGTATCTTTCTGATTTTTATCTTTTTAGGGAAGCCGTCTTTTTCGCGCGCTTCGTCTCTTTTCAGAAGGTCCTCAAATGATTCAAGCGAGGCGGCGGGCGGCATCGGCGAATCGGCGCGACTTTTTTTCAGTAATTTTTCCCGGATTTCTTTTTCCGTCCCGCGAATATCGGATTCGGTCATCATTGTTTTTTTTCTCATCCCGATTGCCTCCTTATAGAAAATTGAGCCGGGAAGCGTGAAGCGCCCCGGCTCGTTCTTTAGCTTTCGTCGTCCTTTTCACAAAAATATTCAATGGTTTTCCGCGCGCAGGTAAGGCAGTAGGGCGGGTCCATTTTATTTAACATTGTTTCTATCATTCGGTTGTATATCTTAACGTTTTCTTCGTTGGTCTGGTTGGCCAAAGCGCCGACTAAACTGCCGGCTCCGGCCACGTCGGATTCCAACCGGACGTCGGTTACGGCCTTAACCAGTTCCTGGTTGTCCATAAAATCGTAATTCGGGTCAATGGTCGCCTTCTGGCCGTAGATTTTCCGGATTGAATTTCGGAAAGATTCTTTTCTTTCTTTGTTGGTCAGGCCCATCCTCGCTTCAACGCTGTCAAGATATTTTTGATCTATTTTGATGGACTTGATTTCTCCGGTTTGCGGGTCTTTATATTTCCAAAATTCGTTCGGCCCGCGTTCTTCGTCCGAACCTATCACCATATTCACATAGTTCAAAACGTCTTTGCGGATGGCGTCGGGGTCGTCGCGATAGGCGTTGAAAATCGCGGTTTTTACCTGTTCTCGGTAAAGCTGTTTCGCGATTTTCAGGTCTTTCAGGTATTTTTCGCGATCGGTGGCCTCCGAGACATAATCCATAATCACCCGTTCAAGCGCTTTGAAGGCGTCTTTGGCAAACATACATTTGCCTTCGTTGCTTTCCGACATCGCGCCCAAAATCTGCAAAGCCCTTCCTAAATCGCGGTGCCCGAGACCTTTTTGCCCCCATCTTTTGGTGACATCGGTATTCGTGTTGGCTATTTCCTTCACTTCCAGCAAAGTTTTAATGCCTTTTTCGCCGGCGATCTCTCCGGCTTCCAGCTTCATTGTTTCAACTGGAGTGAGTTTGTCCGAATGAGGGAGTCGAGCCAGGACCACTGCGACGGAAACCGCGTAATTCAAATTCGGGTCTGCGTGCATTTTTTCGCCGAGAATAGTGGTTCTTTCCTTGCCGCCCATGGAATAAGCGGTCAGTCCCGCCTGAAGCTTATAATCGGTGTTGTGGGAAACATAGCAGATTCGGCACCTGTCTTTTATCGGTCCCTCTTCTTTTTCCGAGATGAACCGGTTGAATTCCCAATTGTTGGAAGTCGCGATAATCAGGGTGTCAATCGGCCAGATAAAGCCGTCCAGTTCTATGTTTCTGTTCTGGATGACCTGAAGGTAAATCTGGACCAAATCTCTTTTGTTCTTGAATATTTCGTCCGAAAAATGGATTCCGCTGCCGGCCACTCTGGCCAGAGCCCCGCGGCGCAAGTCAAATTTATTGGGATCTCCCACAGACAAAAGGAGAATATGCTGGAGCGATTCTTCTCCCAGGAGGTCAACCGACGAAGAAGTAATTTTGTCTTTCGCCGAATATTTTCCGGTAATGGTTCCCAGGCTTTCGCTCATTGGGGTCGGAATGATCCGGACGTGTTCAATCGCTTTTTCCGGATTGCCGTCAAAGCGCGCGAGCAGTTTGTGCCAGAGATATTCCGTGGAGGCGCCCAGGGGCCTGCGCCGTTCGTATAAAGCCTCTATTTCCTTGTCTTTGAATCCCAGTTTGGCGAAAAATTCTTTGCATTTGTCGGTTTCTTCAAAAAGATGCATCGCCAAAATCATCGGGTCTTCAAAGGTCAAGGAATGCATTTCCGAAATTTTTGGCTCGTAATTTAGGGCCTTGTTCAAGCCGATGAATTTAAAGGTGTATTTGCGGTTTTCCGGCCTGGCAAGGAATTCCCTGTATTTGTGGCAGATGTAATCGACGAAGAACGTTTTTCCGTTTCCCGGTTCGCCTATCAGGACAAAAGCCATCTCTTTGGCGGAACCGCCTTCGGCCGCGTCCTTGACGAAATTCACGAATTCGTTGATTTCGTTATGCCAGCCGACAATGTGTTTTCGCCCTTGACGGAAAAATTCAAAATCGTACACCGTTTTTCCCGCCCGGGTGGTTTTTTCCACCTTTTTTTCCAGAATCATCCTGGAAACGCCTTGGGCGGCGTTTTCAAAACGTCTTTTTCCGGCCAAAACTTCCTTAATGTGGAAGTCCAACGTTTCAATTTCAATATCGGAAGTCAATATCGCGTTCATTTCAATACCTCCCGCCGTTTAAAATTTTAAAGAACTTGGTTTGTTATTTTTTCGGAAAAGTCAACCGATTTTTCCGCTACCTCAACCTATCACGGAGAGCGACGCGATGTCAAGAGCGCGCGAGGCAGAACATGTCGCCCCCTTATAATAATGTTAGCCACACAATCAGTTGACCTTTTATTTATTATTGTGATAGGGTGGGAATACCAAATATTTGATTGAACTTTAACAATCTAATGTTTTAGATAAGGAGAAAGAAAATGAAAGTTCCGGTAGAAAAACTGCGCAGGATCTGCGACCCCGAAAGCTTGAGGTTTGAGACCACCGAAAGCATCAACGCCAAGGACGGCATTATCGGCCAGCGCAAGGCCTTTGAGGCCTTGCGGGTGGGCGTGGGCGTCAAAGACAAGGATTTCAATATTTTTGTTTCCGGCGCTTCCGACACCGGCAAAAGCCGTCTCATAAAAAGGTTTTTGGAAAAAATCGCGCCAAGCGCCGAGACCATCCTCGACTGGTGCTACGTTTACAACTTTCAGGAACCCGACCGGCCAAAAGCGGTATCGCTTCCCAAAGGCAAGGCCGGAGAGTTCAAAAATGACGTTTCCGACTTGA
>CAZICC010000019.1:0-10953 GCA_964537645.1 uncultured Candidatus Saccharibacteria bacterium
GGGTATTTATCTTGCCGGCGGAGGGGGTTTACTCAGGGGCTTGGACACGCTGTTGGAAGAGGAAACGGATATGCCGGTGAAAATCGCCGATGACCCGTTGACGGCCGTGGCCCGGGGTTGCGGAATTATCCTGGAAGACCTTGATAAATTGTCCGAAGTTCTGGTGGCCACGCAATACGAAAAAAAAGCGATAAGATAAAAAAGGGGGGAGAGAAATCGGTTTTTATAAAATTTTCTCTGGGGACCCCACGACCTTTGCCTTTCTGTTATTCTGAATAAGGCGAAGAATATCCATAAATTCCTAATGCCATTTTTGAGATTTATTATCCGGTCGGCCCCTTATGAAAATTTTATTAAAAACCGATTTCTCTAATAATGGAATGGAGAAAACTGCTTTAATTTGTTGCTAAAACTCCGGCTAAATCGTTCAGAATAATTTTCCGCGACCAAAAATAAGTTATGAACAAGAATACGGGGAAATTCATTTTGATTTTCGCGGCAATCGGGCTGCTTATTTTTTTTAATTTTTGGGGATGGCTTGAGCCGCTCAAATCGGTTGTTTACGGAATTTTTTCGCCGTTTCAGGAAATCTCTTCGGCCTTTGGCCGCAAGGTGGCGGATTTTGTCGGCGTCTTTTTTCGCGCCAAGTTTTTGACCGAACAAAACCAAAAACTGCGGGAGGAGAATCTGCGGCTCGCCGCGGAGGTTGCCCGTCTCGCTTCGCTTGAACGGGAAAACGAGTTTTTACAGAAGGAAATAGGCCTTAAAAAAGAATCCGGGTTTGACTTTATTTTGGCCGATGTAGTCGGTTCGGATATCCAAAATTACAGTCATCTTGTTTTCGTCAACAAAGGGACGAGCGACGGCGTGAAGTCCGGTCAGGCGGCGGTGCTGGCCGGAAGAATTCTTGTGGGAGCGGTCAAGGAAGTTTACGATAAAAATTCCAAGATAGAAACGATTTTGAATTTTTCCGGCCGATTCAACGTTCTAACCGAAAATTCGCGCGTTGCCGGCGTGGTCGTCGCCCAAAACTCGGGCGTTTTCATGGATTTGATTGATCCTCAAAAACAGGTCATGCCGGGCGAAAACGTTCTGACTTCTGGTACCGCGGGCGTTTTCCCGAAAGGACTTCTTGTCGGAAAGATAAGCGAAATAATCAATAAGGATAACCAGATTTTGAAACAGGCGCGAATTTCCCTGCCTTACAACATAAAGGAAATCGAACAGGTTCTTATTATAAAATGAGGAAAACCCCGATATTTTACAGGTTCTTAATTAACGGAATTTTTCGGATGCCTGACGGATTTTCGCGGAATTTTATTTCCGAGTTTTTCCGCCTAATATCCGTGTTCTTCCGTCAAAGATAAATGATGAAATGGCGGTGGTTTTTAATCGTTTTTTTTGTCGCCGTTATCCAGACGACCTTTTTAAAATACTTTGAAATTAACGGCGTTGTGCCCAATTTTTTGCTGGTTATGGCGATTCTCTCCATTATTTTTTACGACCTCAAAGATACTTGGCCCTACTTGATTTTTACCGGTTTTATTCTGGATATTTTTTCGGATTTTCGCGTAGGGACGAATTTGGCCGCCATAATGGCCACGGCTGCCGTATTTCATTTTTTCGTCAGAGATTTTTTGAACCGAAAAAGCGTTTTTGCCTGCGTTTTTTTGGGATTTCTGGGATTAGTTGTTTTCTATCTGATTTGCGCGGGACTTAACGGTCTTTTTATGAAAATTGAGAATTTGACGGCTGTCTCCGCGCGTTCGCTCATGCCATTTTTTTTCACCGGCCTCATGTATAATTTTTCCATTTTTATTCCGTTATTATTTTTATGGCGACAGTTTAAATTTAATGTTGAATAATCCAGGCGCCAATAAGTATAAAATCAGAAGGAAAAACCGGGATTTAATAGAGCCGGAAGAGATTTTTCTTGACGCCGGAGGAATGATTGGAATCGGCGGCGAGAAAGAGCGGGAAGTTCTGGACGATCTCGAAAAAACCAAGATAGAAACCCCCATAAACCCCCGTATTATTTTGGCGATTTTTTCTTTGATAGCGGCGGCTTTTCTCATCCTTTTTTCGGGACTGGCTAATCTTCAAGTCGTGCGAGGCGAATTTTATTCGGCCAGAGCCGAAAAAAACAAAACGCGGGCCGTTTCTTTCAACGCGCTTCGCGGGATAATTTACGACCGCAATCGCCATCAATTGGTTTCCAACGTCGCGAAATTTGATTTGATGGTTGTTCCCAAAGAGTTGCCGGACGAGGCCTCGCTGGGAGAAAAAATCCGGAAACTCGCCTTGACTTTAAGGATTGGCGAAGACGAGATTCTGACCCCGATTTTAAAAATCAAGGAAAGCGAGGAAATGATCCCTATTGTTTTGCGCGGTTCCGTTGACTTGGATTCGGCGCTCGTCATAGAAGGGGATCCGGACGGTTTTCCGGGAATGGAGATTGAAAAGAAAATGGCGAGAATTTATTCTTTCGGGGCATCCCTGTCGCATCTTTTGGGGTATTTGGGCAGAGCCGATTCCGCCGGAAAAGACGGCGTTGAGTTGTTTTACGAAGATGAACTTAAGGGGGAATCCGGTAAAATCAGTTTTGAGGTTGACGCGCGCCAGAATATCAGGCAGGAGGTTTTCCAGAGAGCCCGGTCGGGCAGAAATTTAATCCTTTCCATTGACAAAGATTTGACGTTGGCGAGCGCCGAGGCCTTGAAGAACGTTATTCGTCCTTCGGGTTCTAACAAGGGCGCGGTGGTAATTGAAAATCCAAAAACCGGCGAAATACTGGCCTTGGTCAGCTTGCCGGATTTTGACGCGAATCAGTTTTCAAAAAATTTGACACGGGAAGAATACGGCCGCATTTTTGACAATCCTTCCAGTCCCATGTTTAATCGGGCGGTATCCGGCGCTTATCCCGTCGGTTCTATTATCAAGCCATTATTGGCGGTTGCCGCTCTGCAGGAAAAAATAATTTCTCCGGACCGCCGGGTCCGCGCGCCGGCCCAAATCGAAATCCCCAATCCTTATTTTCCCGGCCGGTCCAGCATTTTCAAGGATTGGCGCGATCACGGATGGGTGGCGATGCGCGAAGCGGTTGCCTGGTCATCCAACGTTTATTTTTACGCCATCGGCGGCGGGTGGGACGATATCAAAGGTTTGGGCATTGAAAAAATCAAAAAGTACGCCGAACTCTTCGGTTTCGGCGCGAAAACGGGCATTGATTTACCCGCCGAGGCTTCCGGCTTTTTTCCCGATCCGGCCTGGAAAAAAAAGGCCAACAAAGCCGATCCGACTTGGCGGATCGGCGATACTTACAACGTTTCAATCGGCCAAGGAGAGGTTTTGGCCACGCCTTTGCAGGTTGCCAATTATGTTTCCGCCTTGGTAAACGGCGGTTCGCTTTTGAAGCCGCGCGTCGTGAACGCGGTTACCGACGAATATGGTTCCGTCATTGAAGAAAAGAAGACGGATATCGCGCGTTCCGGGTTGGCCTCGGAAGAAAATTTGAAGATTGTCAAAGAAGGAATGAGGCAGGCCGTGACTTCCGGTTCGGCTTCCGCCCTGAATTATCTTCCGTATGAAGTTGCCGGCAAGACGGGGACCGCCCAGTATAATAACAATACCCGCAGCCATGCCTGGTTTGTCGGATTCGCGCCGTATAGCGATCCCGAAATTGTCGTGGCGGTGCTGGTTGAAGGCGGCGGCGAAGGCGCGCGCGTCGCCGTGCCGGTGGCGCAAGAAATTTTCAACTGGTATTATTGGAACAGGATGGTTCCGAAACAATAAGCCATCTTTGTTTTGTTTTTCGAAATTTGATAAGATTTACAATTAAAAGACATTGTCCCAATCCGCGAATAAATATCCAAATCTACGAATTCGTTGATTGGGATAAAATTTGCAGGTTCGGATAATATTCATGCCTAAACCTCAATACATCAGCAAAGTAGGCCTGGAAGAACTAAAAAAAGAACTCCAGAGACTAAAAACCGAGAAGCGGCGGGAGATAGCCCAGCGGCTTCAGGAAGCGAAAAGTTTGGGTGACCTTTCGGAAAACGCCGAATATCAAGAAGCGAAAGAATCTCAATCCGCCCTGGAGTCCAGGATTTTGGAGCTGGAAGGAATTATCAAGCATTCGCGGGTCATAGAAAAGCCGACCAAGAAAAATTACGTTTCCATCGGCTCGACCGTGGAAGCTAAATTTGACGGCCGGTCCCGGGAATTTACCATTGTCGGCTCGGAAGAAGCTAATCCGGTCGAGAACCGGATTTCCAACGAAAGCCCTTTGGGAAAGGCGTTCTTGGGCCGCAAAATAGGGGAGGAAGTGGAGGTAAAAACCCCGAAAGGAAAAGCTAAATACAAAATATTGCGCATTGATTAGAAAATAACGGAATAGCACGGATATCAGACGGATAAACACAGATTGTGTTTGACGGAAAAAACTCCAATATCCGCGAAAATCCGCTTGGTATCCGAGTGAATCCGTCTATTAAATATGTTGGAGGAAATCAGAAAAGCGCGGCTCCAAAAGCTGGAAGCGATTAAATTCGCCGGATTCAATCCTTATCCGGAAAAAAGCCGGCGCGGCGAGTCGATAGGCGACGTTTTGCGCGGTTTCGCCAAGCTGCGGAAATCGGCAAAGATTGTTTCGGTTTGCGGCCGGCTCAGGGCTTTGCGGGGGCACGGGGGGATATTTTTCGGGGATATCCAGGACGAGAGCGGAAAAATTCAGGTTCTTTTCGCCAAGGACCGCTTCAAGGACTTCGCTTTTTTTGAAAAGAACCTTGACGTCGGAGATTTTTTGGAAATTTCCGGAAAAGTTTTCAAAACCAAGGCCAAGGAAAAAACCGTTGAGATTGCGGAGGCGAAAATACTGGCCAAGTCCCTGATGCCTTTGCCTGAAAAATGGCACGGCCTCCAGGACATTGAAGAGCGCTTCCGGAAGCGCTACCTGGATTTGATAATGAATCCGGAAGTGCGTCCGAAATTCGAGGTCAGATTTTTATTGGTTCGCGAAATCAGGAATTTTTTGGACGGCAGCGGTTTTTTGGAAGTGGAAACGCCGATTTTGCAGCCGATTCCCGGCGGAGCGACAGCCAGGCCCTTTAAGACGCATTTGAACGCCCTGGATATGGATTTATATTTGCGGGTGGCGCCGGAACTTTACCTGAAACGGCTGCTCGTCGGCGGTTTTGAAAAAATTTACGAAATCGGCCGGTGCTTCCGCAACGAAGGCATGGACGCTTCGCACAATCCCGATTTCACCATGTTGGAACTTTACTGGGCCTATCGGGATTACGCGGAACTTATGGTATTTACCGAGAAGATGTTCGGCTATCTGATAACAAAGATTAAATTACAATCTCAAAAAATCCGAAATAAATTCAAAATTCGGTTTCAAGGCGAAACCCTCAATTTCAAGCCGCCCTATCCCAGGACGGAATTCGCTCAGCTTCTGAAAAAATACGCCAAGGTTGATTACGATAAGTCCGATTACAAGTCGCTTCTCGGCGCGGCCGCGCTGCTGAAATTGGAAATCAAGGATTTGAAGACCAAAGCCGAGGCGGCCGACGAAATTTTCAAAAAGGTGGTCCGGCCGAAAATCGTCCAGCCGACTTTCGTCGTAAATCATCCCAAAGAATTGTCTCCGTTGGCGAAACAGAACGAAAAAGACCCGCAAGCGGTTTCGCGCTTCCAGCTGGTAGCCGCCGGAATGGAAATCGTCAACGCTTTTTCCGAACTCAACGACCCGCGGGAACAGGCGAGGCGTTTTCAAGAACAGGAAAAAGCCAGGGCCGTCGGCTCGGCGGAAGCCCAGCGTCACGACGCGGATTTCATTGAGGCGTTGGAATACGGAATGCCTCCGGCCGCGGGCTTGGGTTTGGGTATTGACCGCCTGGCGTTGATTTTAACGGATTCGCATAACGTCCGCGAAGTAATATTATTCCCGACAATGAAACTGAAAAGCGAATAGGGGAGGAAAAATGAAAAAACTGCTTATCGCCACAACCAATCCGGGGAAGTTCAACGAATTCAGGATTATCATCGGCGAATTGGCGCCGGATTTGGAAATTGTTTCCCTGAAGGATTTGGACATTAAAGACAAGATTGAAGAAACCGGCTTGACTTTTAAGGAAAACGCCGCCCTGAAAGCCGAATTTTACCGCGACCTGGCGGGACTTCCGGCGCTGGCCGACGACAGCGGTTTGGAAATTGACTGGTTGAACGGCGAACCGGGCGTATTGAGCCGACGCTGGCCGGGTTATGAAGCCACTGACGAGGAATTGATTGAGATAACGCTTCGAAAACTCCGCGGCGTGCCGAAAGAAAAAAGGGGCGCCCAACTCCGGGCCGTAATCGCTTTGGCTTTACTCCCGCGCTCAAGTTTTGGGCGCGGGGGCGAGTCTGGGGAAGTAAAAACCCATTTTTTTGAAGGCGTTTTGCGCGGCTTTATCACGGAAAAAGTTGAAGCCCCGATTATTCCCGGTTTTCCGTTCCGTTCCATTCTTTACGTGCCGGAGCGTGGCCGGGTCCTGGCGGAATTTTCCGCGGAAGAGGAAGCGGCCATGAGTCATCGCAAGATTGCTTTGGAAAGGGCAAAAGAAATTCTGAAAAAAATACATAACTAACCATAAAAGCCGCTCCAACAGGGCGGCTTTTTGCTAAATCTTCCAAATGAAGGTATAATAAGAAAGCAATCGCTATCATTTTTATGCTTGACATAAAATTTATCCGGGAGAATCCGGAAAAAGTCAAGGAAGGATTGAGGAAAAAGCGGGTCAAAACCGATGTTGGCCGGCTTTTGGAATTGGACGAGAAAAAGCGGAATTTAATCCGGGAAATGGACGAATTGCGCGCCGAGCAGAACAAATTGAGTTCCGAAGAGGCGGCTAAAGATGAAAAAAACCGGGAAGCCGCGAAAAAATTGAAAAGCGAAATTGAAGACCTGGAATATACTTTCAGGGAGGTCAGTGATGATTTTGACAAGTTGATGGGGGAGCTTCCTAATCTGCCGCTTGGCGACGTGCCCGAAGGCAAAGATGAGAGCGAAAACGTGGTTTTGCGCGAAGAAGGGGAGAGGCCGAAATTCAAATTCCAGCCGAAAGATTACCTGGAAATCGCCCAAAATCTGGATTTGATTGACATTGAACGGGCCGGCAAGGTCTCGGGAACGCGCTTCGGTTATCTGAAAAACGAAGCAGTCTTACTGGAGTTTGCCTTGGTTCAGTTGGCTTTTGAGGTATTGATTAAAGAAGGATTTATCCCGGTAGTTCCGCCGGTCTTGATAAAGCCCGAATCAATGCGAGAAATGGGTTATATTGACACCGAAGCCGACAAGGAAGAACGTTATTTCCTGGAAAAAGACAACTTGTACCTTGTTGGCACTTCCGAACAATCAATCGGCCCGATGCATAAAGGCGAAATTCTGGAGGAAAAAGAACTGCCCAAAAGATACGCGGCTTTTTCCACTTGTTTTCGCAGGGAAGCCGGTTCTTATGGGAAGGACACCAAAGGGATTTTGCGGGTCCACCAGTTTGACAAGGTGGAAATGTTCGGCTTTTGCAAGCCGGAGGATTCCAAGAAGGAACACCAATCCCTGCTCTCCATGGAAGAAAAACTAATGCAGGTGCTAAAACTTCCGTACCGGGTGGTGCAGCTTTGCGCCGGAGACCTTTCGCGTCCTTCGGCCGCCACTTACGACGTAGAGGCCTGGATGCCGGGCCAGAACGAATACCGCGAAACCCATTCCACTTCCAATACCACCGATTTTCAGGCGCGGCGGCTGAATATCCGGTATAAAAATTCCAAAACCGGCAAAAACGATTTCGTCCACACTTTGAACGGCACGGCTTTCGCCGTCGGCCGCATGATTATCGCCATTCTGGAAAATTGCCAGCAGGCGGACGGCTCGGTGGAAATTCCGGAAGTTTTGCAAAAATACATGGGCGGGTTGAAAATTATTGAGAAAATAGAATGAGCAGGATATATAAAACCTGGGTGGAGATTTCCAAAGACGCCGTCAAACACAACATCGGCGTTTTTCGGAAAATCATCGGCCCGAAAACCAAATTGATGGCGGTGGTGAAATCCAACGCCTACGGCCACGGGCTTTGGGATTTTTCGCGCCTGGCTTCCGATTTTGGCGTTGACTGGTTCGGTGCCGATTCGCTGTCGGAAGCGTTGAAATTAAGGGAGAAGGGGATAGAAAAACCGATTCTGGTGTTGGGATACACCCGCCGGGAACGTCTCCGGGAGGCCGCCCAAAACAGAATTTCCCTGACGCTTTACGACGCCGAATCCCTGCGCCAGTGGAAAAAACAAACCCGCCGGTTTGTCGGTTCGCCTTTGAAAATTCACCTTAAAATAGACACCGGCATGCGCCGCCAGGGGATTTATCCGCGAGACCTGCCGGAATTTTTAAGCCGCGTCAAAAAAACCCCGGCGATTGTGATTGAAGGCGTTTACACGCATTTCGCCTCCGCCAAAGACATAACTTATCCGTCTTACACCAAAAAGCAATTTTTGGAATTCCAAAACGCCCGCGGGATTTTGGAATCCGCCGGTTTTAAAAATATTTTGAAGCACGCGGCCGCCACCGGCGCCACCCTTCTTTATCCGGAAACCCGCCTAAATCTGGCGAGAGTGGGCATCGGGCTTTACGGTCTTTGGCCGTCAAAGGAAGCGGAAATCCAGCACGGCGAAGTCCTGGGCCGCAAAATTTCATTGAAGCCGGTTTTGACCTGGAAAACCGTTGTCGCCCAAGTTAAGAATGTCAAGAAAGGCGATTACATCGGCTATGATTTGACCGAGAGAGCGGTAAAAGACGCGAAAATCGCCGTTCTTCCCATCGGCTACTGGCATGGCTTTGACCGGGGATTCTCCGGAATCGGCGAGGTATTGATAAACGGGACAAGATGCAAAGTTTTGGGCCGAGTATCAATGGATATGACTGTGGTTGACGCCGGCGCCGCGGGCAAAATCAAAGCCGAGGACGAAGCGGTGCTTTTGGGCCGTCAGGGGAAAGAGGAATTGCGGGCCGAAGAATTGGCGCAAAAAATCGGCACCATTCCTTACGAAATAATCACGCGGATAAATCCGCAGACGCCGAGGATAGTGGTGTGAGGAGGAACCCTGTTTTATAAAATTTTCTTTGGGGACCCCACGGCCTTATTTCATTTGTTATTCTGAGTATAGCGAAGAGTTTCTGTAAATTTTTAATAGTAAATTCTGAGTTTATGATTCGGCCGGCCCCTTATGAAAATTTTATTAAAACGGGGTTCCTTGAATAAGAGAGGTTTATTTACATGGACGATTTTGAAGAAAAATTAAATAAAATCGTCTGGCGGAGGCCGGCACCGAAAAAAAAGCGAAAAAAAATCCTTTCTAAGAAGATTTGGCTTGGCGGAGGGATTTTTTTGGTTTTACTGGCGATGGCCGGCGGACTTTTCTTGTCGCCGATTTTCAAGATAAAAAAAATAAACGTTTCGGGCGCCAGCGGAATGAACGCCGCGCTCGTGGAATCGTTTATTCGCTCCCATATCGCGAGCGGCGGGCCGCTGGCGGCCGGCGGAGACAACATCCTTTTTCTTGACGGCAAAGAGCTGGAGAAAAAAATCAAGGCGGAATTTCCGGCGATGGAAGAGGCGCGGATAAAGAAAGATTTGTTGAAAAGGACCGTTTTGGCGGAACTGGCCGAAAAAAAATCAATCGGCATTTGGTGCGTTGACCCCGACCCCTGTTTCTACATGGAAAAAAGAGGAAGCATTTTTGAAGAAGCCCCGCAGGCCGAGGGTTCTCTGATTCTTTTGGTTAAAACGCGCGGAGTTTCCGAAATTCCGCAGATTGGCGCCAAAATTGTTGAGGAAAATTTACTGGACTTTATGTTAAAAATAAAAGATGGACTGTTTTTTTCGGCCAATGTCGGCGTGAAGGAATTTTTGCTGAAATCCGGCAATTTTGACGCGGAGGCGGTGACAACGGACGGATTCAGGATTTTTTTTGACGGCAAAAAAAATCCTGACGACCAAATCGCCAACTTGAAAATTATGCTGGAAGAGAAAATCGGTGAAGAGCGCGGGAATTTGGAATACATTGACCTGAGGGAAGGAAACAAGATTTATTATAAGCTGAAAGAGGGAGATTAGTAAAAAAACGAAAGGCAAAAACCGCGTTTTTGGAAAGACGCGGTTTTTTATTGATTCCTTATTTCAGATTATAAACGAATATGGAATAACCTATTTTGGCGACGGGTTCGTATTGGTCCAGCCACCGGTAGGTCCGGTCTTCCAGGCTGCAGCGCGAGGCGTCATTGGGGCAGAAAGTTTGAAGGAAGGTGGCGGAGATTGCCAACCACCCTTTTTGTTCCTTATTTTCCCGATTAAATTGTTGTTCAACGCGATTTTTAAAATAATACGGCGGATCGCTCCAGCCGAAATAATCCAGCTTGATTTTCTCAATGCCGTTTTTGCTGACGAAATCGGCCAGCCGTTTCAGGTCTTGTCCCCAGTCAAGATTGGAATCGGTGACGTATTTATAGCCGTTTTGCGGCCCACCGACCGATTCGTTGAAATAGGCGAGGAAATGGGGGTAGGTTTTGGCGACCGAGAAAATCATCAAGACGAATAGAATTATCAATATCCGGGTCGCCAGCCGGGACATCGCGGGCCAGCGGCCGGCAAGCGTTTTGATAAGATTGACAATTTGGCCGCTAACCAGCATAAAAATGAACGGAAAAGTCGGAAGAACGTGCCTGACGCCGATATTCAGGTTGCTTTTCATCGAATAAACCCAGTAAAAGGCGATGAAAGACAGCATCATAAATTCCGGAAAATGGTCGCGGATATTTTTTATCAGCGAATTCAGATGATTATGGCGGTTATTTTTATACCACCGCCGCAATTTAAAACCGCAAAAAGCCAGGGCAGTCAAGGTCAAGAAATGCAGTACCAA
>CAZICC010000020.1:0-5645 GCA_964537645.1 uncultured Candidatus Saccharibacteria bacterium
TTCGGCCACGATTTTCCCGACGAGTTCCGACTGGTTGAAGCCGCGCCAGTTTTCTTTTCTTTTGTGGAGCGGCACGGGAACAAGGACGATTGACGGGTCGGCGCGCCATTCCGGCGCAGCCAGTTTTAAATAGTCCGCGAGTAATTCTCCGAGGGGGCGCGCCAGGTCTTTCAGAAAATCGTATTTGAATTTCCAGACAAGGGTTTTAATTTTTTCGTCGCCGTAGTCGGAAGCGATGCCTAAAATTTTCAAATCCAATTTTGAGGCGCAGGCCGGGCAGTTGGTCGCTTTTGGCCGCCGGAGGAAGCATTTCGGACAGAAGACGGCGCTGTTTTTGGGAATTGCCGAAAAACAGCGTTCGCAAATCAGCGAAAATCTTTCGTTTTCGGTTGATTTGGCGCAAAAAAGGCATTGGCCGGGGAAAATGAGGTCCAGGGCGAATTTTTTCCATTTTTTGAAATTACCGTTAAACGGCATGTGGATAAGTCGTTGTTATTTTTATTAGCTGTATGATATAATAAGAGGAGATTAAGAGCAAGAGTCGTTATTTTGGTTTTCGTTTTCTTGGGGGCGATATCCCGAAGGGATAAATTTTTTATGATTTTAGATTTTTTAAGAGGGAAACCGACCCGTTACTTGGGGATAGACATCGGCACGAGTTCCATAAAATTGATTGAACTTTCCAAAGAGAAAGACCGGGTTAAGCTGGAAACTTACGGCCAACTCAGCAATTACGGCTCCATTGAGAGAATTGGGGACGCGATTCAGACGAGTTCCCTCGCCATGCTGGACAACCAGGTGGCCCAGATGATCGGTTTTTTAATGAAAGAAGCGAAAACCCGGACGGTTAAAACCATCATTTCCGTGCCCGTTTTTTCCAGTTTTATCACCATAATGGAATTTCCCGTCATGTCCGAAAAAGAAATCGGGCAAGCCGTGCCGTATGAAGCCAAGCAACACGTGCCTATTCCTTTGACCGAAGTTATTCTTGATTGGCAAACCCTTGGCACGGTCAAGAAAAACGATGGGATGCCCGGTCAGCCGGCCGTTGAAAAAACTTTGGTTTTGTTGGTGGCCGTTCCTCAGGAAGTCGTCAATAAATACAAGCGGATCGCCAAGATGGCAGGGCTTGACCTTTACGCCTTGGAATTGGAGACGCTGGGAATGGTTCGCTCGGTAGTCGGCGGAGACAATACTCCTTTGGTTTTGGTTGACATAGGAGGGCGCAGCACCAATATCAACGTCGTTGACGGCGGCGTTTTAAGAATGAGCCATTCCATCGACACGTCCGGAACAGATATCACTCAAGCCATCAGCCACGGCTTTAACGTCAGTCTTCTCAGGGCGGAGGCCCTGAAAAAAGAGAGGGGCATTATTGTTTCGCCGGGCGAAGAAGATTTGAAAGCGCTGGTTGCCACTCTTCTTGACGTGATAATCGCCGAAATCGAAAGAATATCGGGCCTTTACCTGCGCCGTTACGGGGTCAAAACGGAAAAAATCGTGCTTTGCGGCGGGACTTCCAATCTGCCGGGACTTTTGGAATATTTCAGGGATCATTTCCGCGGCCACGATGTTTCGCTCGGAAACGCTTTCGGGCGCCTGATTTTTCCGGAGGTGCTTTTGCCGCTTGTGCCGGAATTGAGCCCTGTTTTCGCCACCGCCATTGGACTCGCGATGAGGGAAATAATTTAAATTAAAAACGAAAAGAGAAAAACTCAAAATAAAATTTTTAGAAAATTTTTAAATTTCGCTTTGTCATCTTGCGTTTTGCGTTTTGCATTTTGAATTTGACCGAGCGGAACAAAGGAACATGCCCACTTCTCTTATTAAGAAAGACTACGTTTCCGAGGAAAGAAAATTATTTCCAAGCGGAATTTTGATTTTTTCGATTTCGTTCCTGGTCATATCTTTCGTTTTTTACGGAGGCATTTTGTATCAGGAGGGCCTCGTCAAAAGCCAGACGGCCGAGATTAAGGAAGCAATCGCGCAGATTGACGCGTCGCGCGATAAAACGAAAGAGCAAGTCCTTTTGACCTTTTCCGATCAACTGGGAAAATTGAACGAGGTTTTGAAATCGCGGTTGCGTGTTTCCAAATTTCTCAGAGTTATTGAGGCGACCGTTCATCCCCAAGTCGTCTTTACCGACTTTTCTATAGATATAGAGCGCAAATCGTTTGAATTGAGGGGCCAGGCGGCGAGTTACGGAACGCTGGCGAGGCAAATGTTCAGATTGGAGGGGGCGCCGGTTTTTTCCAGTTTGAATCTTCACAATACCGCGGTGCAGTTCGGCGGCGTGGCATTTGTTTTTCGCGGCTTTTTGAATCCCGCGCATCTTAAGTAGGAAAATCATAAAATCGTAAACACTTAGATTCCATTTTCTAAATCGCGTATTCTTAAAATTTCCATTATGACTTACAATATTAAATTAAACATTGTCGTCATTGTGTCGACTTTGATTCTTATCGGGACTTTGGGCGTCCTTTTGGGTCTGGTTTGGCCGTCGCTTATTGATTTGAACTTGGCAAAACAGGAGAGAGAGCAGAAAAAAGAAGAAAAAATGGCGAAAGAAAATTTGGCCGAAAGAATAAAAATACTCTTAAGTCAATTTGATAGTTTGGATCCTCGGTTGACGGAAAAGATTGAGCGAACTATCCCGCGCGGGCAAAACGTTCCCGACGTTCTGGTTCAGTTGGAAAATATGGCCTCGGAAAGCAATTTGATTTTGGATGGCGCCGATTTCGCGCCCGTGACGGCGCGATCCGGCGAAAAAGATGTTTTGGGGTCAAAATCCTTGCTGGCCAACCTGGTTCTTAAAGGCGATTATCCGGCGTTTTCCCGCTGGCTTGACCTTTTTGAGTCAAATTCGCGTCTTTTTGACGTCCGGTCGGCCGATTTCAGTTTGCCTTCCGCGGAAAAGAATCTTTTCACTTTAAAAATTAAATTCTTGGTTTATCATCAATAAAATATGGCTATTATTCCAATAAAAGAAGAGCGCAAGATAACTTATAGATATTCGCTGGTGGCGTTGATTCTGGCGGCTGTTTTGGCGAGTTTGGCGGCTTTTTTCTGGCCGACTCGGTTGCCCGATAATTTCAGGGAAACGATTTTAAACCGCGCCGAAAGACGGCTGAGCGAATTGCAGTTGAATTTCGCCGTTCTTCAGGATCCGGTTTTCCAGTCGCTGACGTCGTATGGCGAATTTCCTTTGACGGTTAGGGGGGGCGGCCGGCAGAACCCTTTTTCTTTTTAAAAGAACGTCCGAATCAACGAAATTCACTTCGTTTTATGCCGAAATATAAACAAAAAACCCTGCTGGATATTCTAAAGGAACGAGGCATTTTGAGCGCGGAGAGAGCGGAACAAATGGAAGAAGAGGCAAGGCTGAGCAATCGGGCGGCGGAGGACGTTATCTGGGAAAAAGGAAATATTGACGAAAGAGCCGTTATTGAGGCCAAAAGCGAACTTTTGAAAATTCCTTTCAGGATTGTTGACGCCGAAGAGAAAATTCCGGTTGAGGCCCTGGAAATCGTTCCGGAAGAAGCAGCCCGTTATTACAATATTATACCTCTCGCCAAACGCGATGATTATTTGGAAGTCGGCATGGTCAATCCCGACGACGTCAAGGCGCAAGAGGCGTTGAAATTCATTGTCCAGAGCCGGGGATTGGCGGCGAAAATTTTCGTCATCGCGCCGAGCGATTTTTCCAAGGCGATGACCCAGTATCGGTCGCTCAGAGGAGAGGTTAAGGCCGCGCTTCAGGAGTTGGAAAGGGAACTGGAAGAGAAGAAACCGTTGGCGCCGCCGCCGGGAATCGCTCCGGCCGAAGCGGCCGACAGGGTGAGCGAAGAGGCGCCAATTATCAAGATGGTGGGCGTCATGCTCAAGCACGCGGTGGAAGGACGGGCTTCGGACATCCATATTGAGCCCGAGCGCGACCGCTTGCGTATCAGGTTCAGGGTTGACGGCGTTCTGTACAATTCCCTTTTCTTGCCAATCCACGTCCATCCGGCGGTCATTTCTCGGATAAAAATTCTTTCCAATTTAAAGATTGACGAAACGCGCGTTCCGCAGGACGGCCGTTTCCGGGTCCGCATAGAAGACCGTGATATTGATTTCCGCGTTTCCACTTTTCCGACGCAATCCGGCGAGAAAGTGGCCTTGAGGATTCTTGATCCGAAGACGGGCATCAAAACTCTTGACGATTTGAATCTGGAAGTCAGAAGTCGGCGGGTCCTGGAACGCGCCCTTAAAAGGCCGTTCGGCATGATTTTAATCACCGGCCCGACGGGTTCCGGCAAAACCTCCACTCTTTACGCTTCAATGCAGATTCTGAACAAGGAAAGCGTCAATGTCGTCAGCCTGGAAGATCCGGTTGAATATTTTATTTCCGGCTTGAACCAATCGCAGGTCAGGCCCGAGATTGGCTACGATTTTGCCCAGGGCCTTCGCCACGTTTTGCGCCAGGATCCGGACATCATAATGGTGGGCGAAGTCCGCGACAACGAAACCGCGGCTTTGGCCATTCACGCGGCCCTCACCGGCCATATAGTTCTTTCCACTCTGCATACCAACAACGCCATAGGCGTCATTCCCCGTCTGATTGACATGAAAGTTGAGCCATTTCTGCTTCCGGCGGCCCTGAATCTGACCGCCGGCCAACGGCTTCTCAAGAAATTGTGCGATTCCTGCAAGAAACAAGTTGAGGCCGCGGGCGAGAAACACAAAGTGATTGAGAAAGAAATCGCCAACATGCCCGAGGAGATAAGGAATGCGTTGCCTTCGCCGCCGTACAAGATTTGCGAACCGGTCGGGTGTCCTAAATGCGCCAATAAGGGGACTCGGGGACGCATGGCGGTTTTTGAAATGTTGGAGATGACGCCCGAACTTGAACAGGTCGTTTTGAGCGAACCATCGGAATCAAAAATCGCGGCCGAAGCCAAACGTCAGGGAATGCTGACGATGAAGCAGGACGGCGTAATCAAGGTTTTGAAAGGATTGGTTTCAATCGAGGAAGTATTAGCCGTCGTAGAAGAATAGATTTTTGAGCAATGACCAACGACCGTCATAATTTGAATAATCTCTAATCCCAAAACCCTAATCTCTAAATAATCTCAAATATCAAAATCCAAAATTTATTATTTTGAAATTTGAATTTAGAATTTGTTTAGAATTTAGAGATTCAAAGGTTGTAAGTCGTAGGTCGTAAGTTAAATTAGCATGGATTATAAACAACATCTTGAATCATTATTGCTGACTTGCGCCAAGCAGAACGCTTCGGACCTCCACATATCCGTGGGGCGGCGTCCGACCATCAGGATTGACGGCAATCTTCTGCCCATAGCCAAAGAGCCGATTTTGACGCCGGAGCACGCCCAAGGTTTGGTTTTCGCGCTGCTTTCGGAAGAACAGAGAGGGAAATTCCTGCGGGACAAAGAATTGGATTTTTCCTATTCCTGCGAGGATAAGGCGCGTTTTCGCGTTAACGTTTATTTCCAGCGCGGTTTCATGTCCGCGGCCCTGCGGCTGATTCCGGCCAAAATCCGGACTATTGAGGAATTGAATTTGCCCCCGATACTCCACGAATTCGCCAAATATTCCCAGGGTTTTTTCCTTTGCGTGGGACCGGCCGGTCACGGCAAGTCAAC
>CAZICC010000020.1:5660-7640 GCA_964537645.1 uncultured Candidatus Saccharibacteria bacterium
ATTAACCGCAAACGGTTGGACCACGTCATCACCATTGAAGACCCGATTGAATACGCTTTTACGCAGGACCGCTGCATCATTGACCAGAGGGAAGTTTATTCCGACACCCAGAGTTTCCACCGCGCCCTGAAATCTATTTTTCGCCAAGACCCCGACGTCATCATGATTGGCGAAATGCGCGACCCGGAAACCATGGCCACCGCCATCACGGCGGCCGAAACAGGTCATTTGATTTTCGCGAGCCTTCATACCAATAACGCTTCCCAAACCATAGACCGCGTCATTGACAGTTTTCCGGCGGCCCAGCAAAACCAGATAAGATCGCAACTCGCTTCAACTCTCATCGGCATCGTTTCCCAACGTCTTGTTCCTCGCATTACCGGCGGACGGGTGCCGGCGGCCGAAGTGATGATTACGAACCCCGCGGTTAGGAATTTGATCCGGGAAGCCAAGACCTACCAGGTTGACCTGGTGATTGAAACCAGCACCCAAGAAGGCATGATTTCCTTAAACCGGTCGCTCGCGGACCTCGTCAGGAGGCGGGAAATATCCTTGGAAAACGCCGAGATTTATTCGCTGAATCCGTCAGAATTAAGAATGCTGCTGCAGGAATAAATTACAAAAAATAAAAAATAGAAAGCGGAAAACAGAAGAAAAAAATTTCCAGATTCTATCTTCTAAATTTTTAAATTTCGCATGTTGTTCAACTACGCCGCCAAAACCAAAGAAGGAGAAAACCAGACGGGAACGGTTGAGGCCTCCAGCCGGGAGCTGGCAATTGACATTTTGCAGCGCCACGGCCTACTCGTCGTAAGTTTGGAAACCCGGGAGGCGATGCCGCTTTGGGTTGACCGTTTTAAGTTATTCCGAAAAGTTTCCCTGAAAGACCTCTCCATTTTTGCCAGACAGTTCGCGACACTTTTGGAGGCCAGAGTGCCAATAGTGGACGCTTTACGGACGCTCTACGAACAAGTTGACAATAAATATCTCAAAAGCAGAATAGCTGAAATCTCCGCCGACATTGAAGGAGGGTTGGCCCTTTCGGCGGCTTTGGCGCGCCAACAGAGGATATTTTCTTCTTTTTTCATAAGTATGGTGAAGTCCGGCGAGGCGTCGGGCAACTTGGAAGACGTATTTTTGTATCTTGCCGATTATCTTGAAAAGCAATACGACCTCAATACCAAAGTAAAAGGAGCGCTCTGGTATCCGGTGCTTATCTTGTTTTTCTTTTTTGTCGTCGCCGTGGCGATGGTTATTTTGGTCATTCCCCAACTTGAATCGTTTTTGCGGGAATTCGGAGCCGACCTTCCTTTGCCGACGAAAATTATTATAGGAGCAAGTCAGTTTTTCAGAGATTGGCTTTGGATTTTCGCTCTTTTGACGCTGGCCGCTTTTTTCGCCGCCGCCCGCTACGTCAAAACTCCGGAAGGCCGCTGGTTTTGGGACGGCCTGAAAATCAGATTGCCCATTTTTGGCCGTCTATTCAAGTGCATTTATATCACTCATTTTTCCGAGACGTTCAGCGTCTTGCTTGAGGGCGGCGTTTCGATAAATCAGGCCTTGCTCATTTCCGGCGATGTCGTCAATAATGAAGTTTACAAGGATATAATTATGAAAACCGAAGAAGCCATCAGGCGCGGCGAGATGACGAGCCGTGTCATGGCCGCTTACCCCGAGCAATTTCCGCCCATAGTGAGCCAGATGCTGGCCATCGGGGAAAAAACCGGCCGCGTCAGCGAACTTTTGAAACGGGTGGCGACTTTTTACCGCCGGGAGCTGGATAAAATCGTCGCCAACCTCGTCGTCTTGATTGAACCGATTCTGATTATAGGGCTTGGCGCGATGGTTGGGCTTTTGCTGGCGGCCGTTCTTTTGCCGATTTATCAGTTGGTTACCACTATTTCACTGGGAGGGTAAAGGGCATCATCTCTAAAATTAAGAATTTAAAAATTAAAAAGGTCGAAAAAAAAATCAACTAAC
>CAZICC010000020.1:7740-10767 GCA_964537645.1 uncultured Candidatus Saccharibacteria bacterium
ATCTCTAAAATTAAGAATTTAAAAATTAAAAAGGTCGAAAAAAAAATCAACTAACGACTAACGACTAACGACTAATTTTTAATATCTGTTGTAAGCCGTTTGTTGTAGGTTGTAAGTCAAAGTTATGCGCAAATGCGCAAAACGTAAAAGCAAGGGTTTTACCTTGATTGAGCTTTTGGTGGTGATAGTCGTCATCGGCCTTTTGGCGGGCGTTCTTCTCATTACCGTGCGAAGCGCCATTCTGAAAGCCCGGGACGCCAGGATTATCGCCGCTTTGGGCCAAATCAGGACCCAAGCCGAGATTCATTTTGACAATCAGACGCCTTCGACTTACGCCGGTCTGAACACTAATGCCACGGTGTTGGCGGCGGTAACCGATGCCAATAACAACGGCGGCAGCGTCCAGTGGGGCGTTTTGGATGTTAACGGTTACGCCGTTTGGTCGCGGCTGGCTTCGGACAACACCTTGGCCCAGTGCGTTGATTCCACCGGCAGGGCCGGGAAGAGGGCTTTGGCAGGTCTTACTGCCGGCGTCACCGTTAGCTGCGGCTTATAGGCGTGATAATTTAATCGCGTGTTTTTGATTCCTTCGGCAATCATATTTGTTTTCGGTTTGGCGGTCGGCAGTTTTTTGAACGTGGTGATTTTGCGGTTGTCTAAACGGGAAAAAATCGTCAATTCCCGCTCCCGTTGTCCCCATTGCCGGAAAGAGCTCCGTTGGTTTGAATTGATTCCGCTCTTTTCTTTTATAATTCAGCGAGGCCGGTGCCGGAATTGTCGCGAAAAAATTTTCTGGCAGTATCCCACAGTTGAATTGGCTGCCGGTTTGGCGTTTTTGGGCGTTTTCTGGCGGATAATTGTCCTTGAGTCGTCTCGGGCGGCGTTCGCCGCCCCTTTGGGTCCGCAGGCCTTCTGGTTATACCTTTTGGGCGGATTATGGTGTTTTTATGCCGCGGTTTTGATTGTCGTTTTCGTCTACGATTTAAAGCATTATCTGATTCCCGATAAGGTGATTTTCCCCGCCATTATGACGGCTTTCGTTGCTAATTTCATCCTTGATGTTTTTCCTCGGCTTTTGAACGCTTCAATGTTTCCCGCGATTGAACTTGGCGGCCAGCTTCCTTTTCAGAGCGGCGGCCGGCCCGATTTTCTAGTATCCGGTATTATCGCGGCCTTTCTTTTTGCTTCCTTCTTTTTTATTCTGTTTTGGGCGTCGGCTGGCCGCTGGCTGGGATTCGGCGACGTGAAACTGGCGGTTTTTCTCGGGCTGATTCTGGGATATCCGGCCGTTATTTTGGGGGCTTTTTGGGCTTTTCTGCTCGGCAGCGCGGTCGGCATCGCCCTGATTGCGTTTGGGAAGAAGCGCCTGAAAAGCGAAATCCCTTTCGGACCGTTTCTGTGCCTCGGCGCCTGGCTGGTTTTCCTTTTCGGCTTCAAGTTTTTTGAGTGGTACGACCGCCTGCCTTATACCATAATTGATTACTTTTAAAGTATAGACGGAGACGCGCGGATATCAAGCGGAACATCGCGGAAAATTTTCCGAGAAATTTCGTTAAATATCAGAGTAATTCTGTTAGATATCCGAGTTATTCCGTAAATAAAATATGAAGCCAAAATTGATTTCCTTATCGTTGCTTTTGGCGGCCGTAACATTGGCCAGCATTTATTACTGGCAGTTTTTCCGGGAAGATTCCGTTGAGACTTTGTCTTCCATTTCGCTTGCGCCGGGGCAAGCCGCGGTTATGATTGATTTCGGACTAAAGGGTTCGGAGCGTTTTTTCAGGGGTGAAGTTGTCAAAGGCGCGACTTTATTTGATGTTTTGCGGGCCTCGGCTATAGCGGGCGACTTGGAATTCGAAGTTGAAGGCGAAGCCGGCGTGGAAGAAATCGTCAAGATCGACGGACTCGTCGACGGCAAGGACGGGGGGCGCTGGAGTTATTACCTGGACGGCGAAAAAATAGAAAAACCCCTGTCGCTCCAAACGGTCAGTCCCGGCGACCGTTTCAAATTCGTTTACGAATCCCGCTAAACAAAAACGGAATTTCGGTTTTCTATTATGATATTTGAAAGAATGCCTAACAGGATGAATAAAGGGCTCACATTGATTGAATTGGCGGTAACAATAACAATCGTCGGTTTGATTATGGGCGCGCTTTTGACGATGTCGCGCGAGGGCGAGGACCGGGCCGCGCTGATGCGTTCCGCCCAGAAATTGGCTTTGGATATTTCTCGTCAACAAGCCAACGCCATGTCCGCCAAAGAAGTGGCGGGCGAGGTCCCTTGCGGTTACGGCGTCCATTTTGATTTGGGGGTCGGCAGTTATATTTTATTCGCGGACCGAGACGTTCAGCCCGATTGTTCGGGTCAGGATTTCCGTTTGTCTAGCGACGACAAACAAATCTCGGTAAGTAATTTTGAAGCCGGGATAAGAGTCCACGCATTCAACAGCTCGGACATTGTTTTTAACCCGCCCGAACCGCAGGTTAATTTCTACCCGAGCGCCGCGCGGGCCGTAATAACGCTTCAGAGTTCCAGGACAGGTCAAACCATCAGTGTGGTGGTCACCTTGGCCGGACAGATAATGATTCAATAAAAATGAAAAATAGCGTAGGCCAAAAAGGTTTTTCATTGATTGAAGTGGTCGTCGCGGCCACGATTTTCATAGTGGCGATGCTGGGCGTCACGGCTCTTATCGGTTTGAGCATCGCCAACGCGGCCCTTTTGCGCAATCGCCTGATTGCCGCCAATCTGGCCCAGGAAGGAATTGAAATCGTCAGGAATATCCGCGACAATAATTTTCTGACGGGCCCTCCGGATTCTTGGATTGAAGGTTTGGAGATTGAAGGTTTGGACGACGACAACAATTGGCGCGTCGCCCATGATACTCAATCGTTGTTGTCATGGGACGACCAGCCTTTGCGTTTTCATCCTGAAACCGGCCTTTACGATTACAATGATTCCGGCGTCGCGTCAATTTTCCGCCGAACCGTGAATATTCAGGCAATAAACGCCGATGAAATCAGGGT
>CAZICC010000021.1:0-4706 GCA_964537645.1 uncultured Candidatus Saccharibacteria bacterium
TCAAACACGCGGAATCCTTCCTTGTCAAACTTGTCAACCAACACGGCGAGCATCGGTTTATCATCTTCAACGATTAAGATTTTCTTTTTTTGATTGTTGTCGGCCATATGTTTGCCAGAAATTAATTCTTATGTAATTTATGTTAACAAATAAGCGCGGCTTTCGCAAATCATTCCTCCAATTTTTTAGTCCCCGTTTTTTTCTTCGTCCCCTCAAGGGGAATGGTTACGAAAAATGTCGTGCCCGCGTTTTCCTTGGATTCAAACCACACTTTCCCGCCGGTCTGATCCACCACCGATTTGACGATATAGAGGCCGAGGCCGGTGCCGTCGGGATCCGTTTCTTTGGCGTTGTCGCCGCGGGCAAATTTTTCAAAAATTTTCGACTGCTGGCTCAGAGGGATACCGATTCCGGTATCGGAAACTTTGATAAGAACATCTTTCATTTGCCTCTTTATCTCAACGGTTATCTTGCCTTTTTCGGGAGTATACTTCACGGAATTGGAAAGTAAATTCTGGAAAATAATCCGCGTTAAATCGGGATCAACGTTGACAAGCGGTATTTGTTCGTCGTAATTTTCTTCCACTTTCAATTTTTTCTTTTCTATCTGCGGCAAAAGCTCGCTTATCTCGCCTTGGGAAACTTTTTTAAGAACCGTGGGCTCGGGCGCGATCTTCAAGGTTCCCATTTCAATCCGGGAAACGTTCAAAAGCGCGCTGACGAGATTTATCATCCGCTGGTTGCTGCGATAAACTTCGCTCATATACTGTTTCTGCTTCTTGTTGCATCTTCCCGTTTCTTCCGACAATAATCTTTCCACGTACCATTTTATGGTCGCCAAAGGGGTGCGGAGTTGGTGTGAAGCCAGGGAAACGAACTCGGTCTTGGCCCGGTCAATTCTTTTTTCTTCGGTAATGTCCCTTTCTATGCCGACGAAAAATTTGACCGCGCCGCTTTCGTCAAGCAAAGGAACGACGTTTAAAAACGCCTCGTATTTTTCGCCGCTCTTGCGGCGGTTTGTTATTTCCCCTGAAAAAACTTTCTTTTCCGCCTTAATCGTGCGCCACATTTTCTGATAGAACGTCGCGTCCATCAGTTTCCCCCACTCCACTCCGGCTTTTCTGCCCAACATTGATTTTCTGGAAAATCCGGTTGTCTCTTCGGCGGCTTTATTGGCGTAAATCACTACGCCTTCGGGGTCGGTAATGACGACGTGATTGGTGGAATTTTCCACGGCCAATCTGAATTTTTCGAGGTCGCTCGTCCTCTCTTTGATTTTTTCTTCCAGGCCGACATAAGATTTTTTCAGTTTGGCCGCCATGGCGTTAAAAGCGTCGGCCAATTCGCCTATTTCGTCATTCGCTTCCTTTTGGGCGCGAAAATCCAGGCGTCCCCGGCCGATGATGTCCGCCGCCAACGCCAGATTAGCGACTGGCTTGATGATGCCCTTGGCTAAAAAATAAACCACAACGAATAATCCCGCGATTATAAAAACGGAAGCGGCGAAAATCACCCGGCGGATGTCGGCTATTCCCTTAAAGGCGTTTTTCTCGCTTATTTCCTCAACCAGAGTCCAGCCGTTTTCAAGGCAGGCGGAAGCGCCGATAACCGGTTCTCCGGAATAATTATTGTATCTTCCGACGAAGTGCTCCTTTCGGGCGCATTTCCGCGCCGGTTCAATGTCGGCTTTTTGGGTCAGCAGTTCTTTGGAGGCCGGAATTTCGGTCATTATGAGATTGTCTCGGTCCACCAGATAAAAATCAAAAAGAGCTCTCCTTTCCTTGAAAAACGGATTTTGGGCGATTTTCAGAAATTCTCTTCCGGAAACTATGCGGCTTAACTCGTCCAGTTTCACGAAATTGACCAAAACTCCCAGACGGGATTCCTGTTTGTTGTCAAACAGCGGAGCCGAAACCGCCATAACCGGCGTTTTTTCGCCGAAATGATGCGATAAATCCACGCTGTCCAGATAGGGCTCGCCGTAATTCATGCGCGCGGCAATCATGAAATAGGAATACCTTGATTCATCGGCCCCCAATTCCTTTTCATCGGAGGAAGCGATAACCCGTCCGCTCAAGTCAAGTATCGCGATTCCCTGTATCGTCTCGTCAAGGGACATTTTGTTTTTCGAAAGATGATTGTTGAGTAAAGAAACCATCTGCGCGTTTTGGCCGGAAATTATTTTTTGGGCGCTGTCGCGGATAAAACCGTCGGAGGCGAAATCAACGGCCCGGCCGGCCAAGTTTTCCAAAAAAACGGCGATTTGCCGCTCCTTGATGCCGACCGCCAAAATCAGTTCGTTGGAAACCTGGTCGCTTATTTCGTTTTCGGCAATCCGGTAGGACAAATAACCCGCGATGGAAACGGAAAAAATAACCACTCCCAAAAAAGCGGCTGTCAATTTCGTCCTGATTTTAAATTCTTTGAACATTTTCCCCGAAAATCCAATTAACGGCCGGAAGAGACGAAATAATTCCCCGCTTTTTCCGCGATTTCCTTGATCGGATGCTGGGTTTTAACGTAATAGTCAATCGCTCCGAGCTTTAACGCCTGCTTAATACTCTCGTCCCCTTCCGGACTGGAAAGCGCTATGACCGGCGCTTCGCCATCGCGGGCGATTGCCGTTTCAAGGCCCTCGTCCCGGAATTTTTCTTCCAAGACATTGGCCGGCGCTTCTTCGTCTTCAATGATGAGAATTTTCATAATTTTATTTGGATCTTGTACGCGCATCATACCATAGCATGAAAAAGGCGTAACGCCCGATTAAATTAAACGGAGAAAACTTTAAGCACCAGCGAGGCGACGGCGAAATAAATCAAAATACTCAAAATATCCCTGATGACCGTCGCCAAAGGTCCGGAAGCGACGGCCGGATCTTGCTTTAAAACGTAAAAAAACCACGGCAAGCCAACCGCCGCGGCAACCGCCATAACGATAGTCGCGAAAAAAGAAACTCCCAAAATCAAACTTAAAACCGCCGATTTCCAAAAAAACAGCGAGAACAAAACGACCAGAATCGCGAGCGCGATCGCCAAGGCCGTTCCCACTACCGCTTCGCGGTTAAAATATTCCCGCAAATCAAAACCGCGGTCAATCGCCAACCGTCTGACGAAAAGCGTCTGGCTTTGGACGCCGACGGCGTCAGCCATATAAACAACGGCTGGAATAAAAGCGGCCAAAATAAGCATTTCATTTATCAGTCCTTCAAAAGAACCGACGACCAAAGCGGCCACCACCCCGCCCAGCATCCCGACAACCAGCCACGGAAACCGCTTCTTGAAGTGCAAAGACGCCGGAGCGGTGATTAATTCCTTTGCCGGGTCCTTGAATTTTCCGATGCCGGCCGAACGCAAGGCGTCCTCAATATGTTCCTGGTGAAGAATGTTCAAAATCGCGTCCGAAGGAACGACGCCCAAAAAGCGGTTTTGGGCGTCAATCACGGGGATGGCTTTCAAATTATGCCTTATCGCCAAAATCGCGGCCCTCTCCTGGTCGGTATTGGGACGGACAACCACCATTTTTCTCTCGGCCGAGGCGGCCGCGACGGCATTTTTCGGCAACCGGAAAACGTCTTTGACCGAAAGGACTCCGGCCAGCCGGCCGCCGCCGTCAATAAGATAAATATAATTGACGGTTGCGAAATTTTTCGTTTCTTTCAAAAGCAAATTTTCAATTTCGCCAATCGTTGCCGAGTCCAAAACCGCCGGCACTTCTTTTATCATAACCCGGCCGGCCGATTCCGGCGGAAATTTGCTTTCTTCTTGCCGACGAGAATTCCTATTCCTGCCGGCATGATTCGCGGGAAAGAAATTTTTCTTCATTTATTGATATTTTACCACGAGTAAACCGGGGAGTGAAATATTGACCGGAGCCCGCCGGACAAGATATAATCAATATAACTGGCTCGCTCGGTCAAAATGAAAAATAAATTTTTCATTTTTCCATCGCTGTCAGTTATAATCAAACAAGCAGTTCTTTCAATAATCCAAATCCCGGAAAAGGAGGAGAAATGATTAAAAGAAAAACCGTGATGGAAATGGTGGCGGAAGGAGAAAAACGGGAAAAAGAGCAAACCGCCAAAATCGAGGAAAAGCTTGCCGGACTGCGCCGCGCGGTCGCCGAACTCGTGGCGACCAGACCCGAAGACCTCTGGACCCTTTCCGAACTGGGAAAAGCCCTCAAGCCGTCAAAAATCGTCTGCGAAACCCTTAAAAAATTCCAGGCCGAGGCCGAAAACGAATCTGAGCGCTGCGAGGGATGCCGCGGATGTCAGGACGCCGATAAAGAATGCGGACCGCGATGCGAATGCGAAACCTTGCCGAATCTCTGCGATGTCTGCATGAATTTCCTGTTTCAGGCGCTCAATTTTATGGCCATCCAAAAAGAAATTGACGCTTTCTCTTTTCACGGAGAAATCCTGGTTGGAATCCATATCGGATAACGCGCGAAAAAGACCCGAAACATTCGGGTCTTTTATGTTCAGAGCGAGCGTTTAATCTCCATCACGTCGCCGTCTTTGACTACATAGTCCTTGCCCTCCATGCGAATAAGCCCTTTTTCTCTGGCCTTTGAAAAACCGCCGGCCTCCAGTAAATCCTTCCAGTTTATAACTTCGGCTCTGATAAATTTTTTTTCAAAATCGGTGTGGATGACCCCGCCGGCCTGGGGCGCCGTCGCCCCTTTCCTGACGGTCCAGGCGCGGGTTT
>CAZICC010000021.1:4716-10493 GCA_964537645.1 uncultured Candidatus Saccharibacteria bacterium
AAAGAAAGTAATCAAATCAAGTAATTTATAAGATTCTTTGATTAACGCGTCCAATCCCGATTGCGGCGGCAATCCCAAAGACATCCTTTCTTCCAGATTGAATTCGGCGGATTCAAGTTCAATGGCCGCGTCGGCGACAACGCAAGACAAGCGGTTTTTTTCAAAAGTTTCCAGAACGCCCGGCGGCGCTTCTTCTTCCCGGCCGTTCAAAAAATACAATCTCGGCTTCAATGTCAGAAACTGGCAGGCGCCGAGGATTTTCCGTTCTTCCGCCTCCCAATTTTCTCCGAGCAAAACCGAACCCCTTTTCAAAAAATCCCTGGCTTTTTCCAGTGCCGCCATTTCCGCGAGGGCCTCTTTTTTGCGCGCCTTGACGTCGCTTTCCAGATTTTGAATCCGCTTTTGCGCGGTTTCTAAATCCTTCAAAATAAGCTCGGTTTCCAGGATTTCCTTTTCCGCCAGGGGGTCGATTTTTTCCCGGGTATTGATGATGTTTTCGTTCCCGAAGCAACGCAGGACGAAAACAACCGCGTCGGTTTCCCGGATGTTGGCCAGAAACTTGTTGCCCAGCCCCTCCCCCTGAGCCGCTCCCTTAACAAGCCCCGCGATGTCCACGAATTCCACGGTGGCGTATATTTTCTTTTCGGATTGCGTCAATTCGGAGAGTTTATCCACTCTTTCGTCGGGCACGGCGACCACGCCCACGTTCGGGTCAATGGTGCAAAAAGGATAATTGGCGCGGTCAACCTGTTTTTTGGTGATGGCCTGAAACAAAGTGGACTTGCCCACATTGGGCAAGCCCACAATGCCGATGGACAATAAAGTCATGGAAATTTCTTGACGACTTCCGGAATGAATTCAAACATGTCCGAAGCCAGCATTCCTTCGCCGTACTTTTCGGCTGCCATCTCGCC
Organism: uncultured Candidatus Saccharibacteria bacterium; assembly: GCA_964537645.1. GTDB lineage: Bacteria > Patescibacteriota > Minisyncoccia > CAZICC01 > CAZICC01 > CAZICC01. The sequence continues at coordinate 5,631 of CAZICC010000021.1, forward strand.
GGCTTTTTTATTTATGAAAGAGCCGGCAATAGCGGCCTCGTAAGGCGGAATGCCGCGCGCCAAAAGCGCGCCGCAAATGCCCGCCAGCGTGTCGCCGAAACCTCCTTTGGTCATGAAAAGGCTTCCGCCTTCCTGGCAATGGACTCTTTTCCCGTCGGAAACCACGTCAACATAACCTTTGAGTAAAATCACGGAATTCAATTTTTTCGCCCATTTCAGAACTTTTTCCCGGCGGTCATTGACGTCCGGCCGGATTTCTTCTCCGGAAAGTTCCTGGAATTCGTAAGAATGGGGGGTTAAAATGACTTTTTTGTCTTTCACGAGAGACCAATCATCCTTCAGAGCCCGGACCGCTTCCGCGTCCAAAACCATCGGCACGTCGGCCTCTTTGACTATTTCCCGAACCGTTTGGTAAATTTCCGGCTCCCGGCCCAGTCCTCCGCCCATCGTCAAAGCCGTAATCTGACGGCTTTCAATCGTGGACAAAACAAGGGAAAACCACCAGGGCTTCAAATATTCGCCGGGATAAGAAATGGTCAAAATCTCCGGCAGAAAACCGGATAAAGAAGCGGCCAATTTTTCCGGCGCCACGACGAAAATCAAATCAACGCCCGACCGCAAAGCCGACACCGCGTTGTAAATCGGACTGCCGGTATAATCGCGGGAGCCGGCCACGATCAAAAGCCGGCCGAATTGCCCTTTTTTGACCCAGGGTTTCCGTTCCTTGTAAATTTCTTTTAAATTCATATTTTTAAAATTTTAATTATTATACTCCGTATAATCTCGCTCGCTCGTAAATTAAAATAAATTTCCTCGCTCATTGCAATTATACCAAGAACGGTTTTTAAATACAATGTGAAACCCGATAATTGAAAATTTCGACGGATAAAAACATGGGCTTGTCAAAAACTAATTTATAAGATAAAATGCGTCTGTTCTTTAAAAAAAAGCGAAAAGGAGAAATGACGTTTGGAACGCGAACGGGAAACGGTTGAAAGTTTAAGGAAATTCGTCAAAGCGCTCGTCAAGGCGAGGGTCAAAGACAAAGCCGGCTGGCAGCGGTGGAAAAAAAGTCACGAAGCGGAAATGGAAAAATTTTTTTGGTACAAAAAGACCAGCCCGAAAATGCCGTCCATAACGGCTCTGGTCGGGGCGTTTTTCCACCCGACTCAACCTTTTATCGGCTTGAATTACACGCCTGTGGCCCACAACACCCTCCACGCTTTTCCGGAGGGCTGGACTTTGCCGTTGCGGCTTTGCCGGGGAATAATCTTTAGCAGGCGAGGCAAACTTTTGGCCAAACCCTTCGCCAAGTTTTTCAATTACGGCGAACACGAGGAAACCAAAATCCTCCCCGACGGACCGTTTGAGGCCACGGTGAAACACGACGGACACCTGGGAATCATCTTTGAATACGAAAATAAATTCTGGCTGACGACCCGCGGGGATTTCCAGAGCCGGACAAGCAAAATCGGCGGCGAGATGCTCGCCGCATACGCCAATGCCTACGCCTGGAAAGCGTCCGTTCCGAAGGATTTGACGGTGCTCGTGGAAATAATCCATCCTTCCACCAAAGTCCACCTGGACTACGCCGGAGACGAAAAATTCATTCTTATCGGCGCCTGCGACCGGAAAACCCTGAAAGACCTGACGCATGCCGAACTTTATAATCTGGGGGCGCTCGTCGGACTGCCGGTAACCGAACTCTGGAGCATTAAATCGGTATCCGATATGCGAAAACTGATGGAAAACTTGACAATCCAAAACCGCGAAGGATTCGTCGCGAGATATCCCGATGGCCTGCGGGTGAAATTCAAATTCGCCACCTACATAAACAAAATGGTTGGGGCGAAACTCGGCTACCGGTACATAATGAAAAGGATGATGGCCGGCAACCTGGAAAAAATGATAAAATTCCTGCCCGAAGAGATATCAGCCCAAGCCCAAGAAATGGTTGTTAAACTCCAAAAAGTCAGGCAACTCGCCGCTTCCGAGAAAGAAAAACGGGAATACCTTTACAATCTCGTGCCGAAAGAAGAATCCAATTCCGGCTACCGGAACGTCTGCCGGGAATTCCTGAAATTTCTGGATAAACAATGAAAGCAAAAAGCAGCCGAAAATCCGGCTGCTTTTTTCATTGTTTTTTCAGTCTCCGCGCTTCTGGCGGATAACGACTATCGCGAACACTATCAAAAGCGTTATCCCGCACTCCAATGGCCCGACTCTGGACATCGCTATATTGCGAAAGAGCGCCGGGATTTTGTCCCAGGAATTCCCCCAAAAGAGCGCCGCCAGGACATAAAAAGCTCCCGAAGCGCCGCAGATATACGCCAAAGTTCTTTCCAATTCTTTCATTCGCAACATCCTCCGATGCCGTAAAATTGTTTGATTTCGGCGATGCCTTCGTCAAAAAAATTCAGATACTTTTCAAAATCCTGCGTCCCCGGAATTAAATCAATGAAAGTTTCCGGCGCTTCTTCCAGAATCAGGCCGTCCGGCGCGATGCGCCAGCCGTTGAAAACCACCCGGTCGGGCTTGCCGTCCGGCGCGCCGAATTCGTCGTTATTGCTCACTATAGAGCCGCCATCGACGAACTTTTTCGAAACCACCAGTTTGCCGCCGTCTGGACAGGGATAAATTTCCTTCCGGAACATCGTCACGTAAAAACGGTTGCCGCCGTCATGGACCCGAAAAAATATGTTCTCAAAGCCGTAAGGCCTCGGTAAATTCTCCAGCGGCAGGACGAACATCGCTCCCCCACCCAGTCCTTCCCGAGGCATCGCGGACTTGAAAGCCAGTTCCATCAACTCGTTGATTTCGGTCCGTTCGGCCGGAAAAGCCGGATTGCCGAAAGATGCGAAAAAACCGAGCAATGCGGCGATAATCAAAAATTTTTTCATATTAACCACTCCTTTTGCCGATTTTGAAAGAACTTATCTGAAATTTGCTTGATTATATTTATATAAAGAAATTCACGTTTTGTCAAATAGCCGGCAATTCTCTCTTGAATTAATGAAAAATAAGGCGTATAAATCAAATGGACAAGTTCCTTTAAAAATACGTTTTACGGGGAGGAAAAGGATGCCTGAATTAATCCATAAGACCGTAGGTAAAATCCTGGAAGAAAATGCCGAACGTTATCCGCAAAACGACGCCGCCGTCTATGTTGACCGGAACATCCGATATTCCTGGCGGCAACTCAACGCAATTTGCGACCGGGCCGCCAAGGGATTTATGGCGCTGGGCGCGAAGTCGGGCGACAAAATCGCCGTCTGGGGAACCAACCGGCCCGAATGGCTCATTACGCAATTCGCGGCCGCCAAAATCGGAGCGGCGCTCGTCACCGTCAATCCCGAATGGAAAGCCGATGAATTGGAATATTGCCTGAAGCAATCGGAAGCAAAAATCATCGTGATGCAGGAAGGATTTTCCAAAGAAAGCGGCGGCGAGATTTTCAATTACGATTACGCCGGAATTTTGAAAAGCGTCGCTCCGGAAATGGAAAATTGCCGCCCCGAAGAACTTCGCTTGGAAAAACTGCCGGAACTCAAAAACGCGATTCTGGTTTCCGGCGAACCGCAGCCGGGGATGATTTTATGGAATGAATTCCTGGAAAAATCCGCCGGCACCGGCGACGAAGATTACGAACTGCGAAAATCATCGGTAACGCCCTATTTCGTCCTGATAATCCAGTATACTTCCGGAACCACCGGTTTCCCGAAAGGCGCGATGCTGACGCATTACGGCGTCGTCAACAACGCCCTGAGTTGCGCCGAAAATTTGGGATTGACGCCAGCCGACCGAATTTGCGGACCGGTGCCCTACTACCATATTTTCGGCTCGGCAACACTGAACGTCTGCGCGCTGGTTTCGGGCGCGGCCGCGGTTATCCCGGCCGAACATTTCAACGCCAGAAAAACCCTGGAGGCGGTTGAAAAAGAAAAATGCGCGGCCATCTACGGCGTGCCGACTATGTTTATCGCGGAACTCGCCGACTCTGATTTCTCCCGTTTTGACCTGCGGACCCTGCGCACCGGAATTATGGCCGGAGCGCCCTGCCCGATAGAACTGATGAAAGACGTGGTTCATAAAATGGGGGTTAACGAGATGACAATCTGTTACGGCCTGACCGAGGCCTCGCCGATGACGCATCAGACCCGGACGACCGATTCTTTGGAAAAACGCGTCAACACCGTCGGCCGGCCAGTCCCGCATATGGAAGCCAAAATCGTAGACCCGACGGATTTCAACGAACTGGGAACAAACGAAGTCGGGGAAATCTGGGTAAAAGGCTACAATGTAATGCTGGGATACTATCACCGGCCCGAAGAAACCGACGCCGCCATCGTTTGCGGCGGATGGCTGAGAACCGGCGATTTGGGCGTCAAAGACGAAAACGGTTATTACAAAATCGTCGGGCGGCTGAAAGAAATGCTCATTGTCGGCGGACACAACGTTTATCCGGCCGAAGTGGAACAGGCCCTGCTTTCGATTTTCGAGGAAGAAATGGAAGCAATTCAGATAATCGGCGTCCCTCACCGAACTTTGCAAGAAGTAACAGCCGCGGTCGTCAAATTGAAACCGGGAAAATCTCTGACCGCCGCCCGGATAAAGGATAAATGCAAAACGCGCCTGGAATGGCCAAAAATCCCCAAATACGTTAAATTCGTTTCCGATTTCAACGAATATCTGACCGTTACCGGCAAAATCCAGAAGCGCAAACTCCGGGAAGCCCTAATAAAAGAACTGGGGTTGGAAGATCTGGTTAAAATAAAAACCGCGTGATCCGCCAAGAAGGCGAAAATAAAAACCCCGTTTAGATAATCATCTAACGGGGTTAATTTTTAATCTAAAAACCTGTCA
>CAZICC010000022.1:0-1030 GCA_964537645.1 uncultured Candidatus Saccharibacteria bacterium
GTCGTATATCACCTTATCTTTAAAAATATCATACCATTCCGAATTGCCATCCTCGTGCTTTTTAAAAATTCCCCAACAAAACAAATCCGCCGCCTGTAAGCCGAAATTTTGTTTTGAATCATAATGATAAATATCCAACGGAACTTTCGGATCAAATTTGCCTTTACAACCACCTCCGATTGAACCTCTGATTGATTGTTTCGGAGGTTCAACGTCCGATTAACCCTTAACGCACAACGAAGAATTACAATAACCGGGGAGCCACACTACTTGGCTCTTTATATCATCAATTATGGTTATAAACCCCTCCGCGCACTTTTCGTTTGCCAAAGTGAAATAGCCGAAATCATTGGCCTGAATCATTCTTTCGCTTCCTCCGCACATTATTTTTATCTTCCCTTTAATTAGTATCCCATCTTGGCGTTTGGTATAGACGATCGAAGGGCCGCCATAAGGAGAATGAAACACTTCGGCCACAACCAAATCCGCCGGAGAAATTGTGGGAAGAACAGGATTAGGCGACTCGGGGGCGTCTTTTGGGGCAGGCGTGGACACTACGACTGGAGTGGGTAGAAGGGGTTTAGGCGTTGAGGTTGCGACGGAGACGGACGCGGTAATCGCGGTCTGGCGGCTTTCCAAAATCGTTATCAGTTGCTTCAGTAATTCAATTTGCTTCAAAAGAAGCCCAATCTGTCTATTAGTCCATGCCTTCAAAGTATCGGAGTCGGCGGCAAAAGCCCCGAAAGGGATTAGCAACAGCAATGAAATTAAGACGACTTTTTTCATAAGATTGTTTTGCCGATAATATACACAAAAAAGGCGAGGATGTCAAGGTTTATCTCAGCCGCGGGAAAAGCGGTTTTGTTTTTTTCAGCCGGAATTCAATTTCCTGCCAGGATTTTTGGCCGTTTTGTCCAATGCCCAATTCTTTTATAATCGCCTCGCCCGCGCCGGGAAGGAACGGCAAAACCAGCCAGCCGAGATTGGCCAGAACCAAAATGAGATTGGACATTATGTTTTCAAATTCCTC